>NZ_JACJPZ010000032.1:0-53543 GCF_014696335.1 Dolichospermum sp. FACHB-1250 | reverse complement strand
GATTTACTGTTTCTCAAATGCCTTTTTTCACTTTATATGTTTGTTTTGATGCTCTCTTTAATTTTTTCTCTACGTAATTTACCTCTGTGACAGTTTGGGGTGCGGAATGTGGGATTAAAGACTTTTGCACCTGCCAAGTCGCGGTTATTACCATAGATTGCTGGGAAATAATCATCCGCATAAGTTCCCCAAACCAGCCAACAAGCTGTTAAATTTAGCTCATGCTCAGAACCATTTGGATGTATCCACGCACCGCATAAAGCCACGTCAGCAACATCAAACTTATGGTCATTCCAGATAAAAGCATCAGGAATCTCAGGTAATGATTCTAACATTCCCATCCGACGCGCCCATTCTTTGGAATGATTCCGTGCGGCATCCAAATTAGGATTTAAGGTGGTAGAGAAGGGCATATAAAACTTAGGCAGTTTTACTGATCCTACAGTTTGATAAGGAACATGAGTAAAACTTTTAAACCTTCTCAAACCCAAAGTAGTGGATAAGGATTCTAGCCGCGCGGCCGATGTTCCTAGCCCAGTAGGCCCACCCAAAGTCACAGATGTACCTGAATTATCCGGCTCTTGCTTGTTCATATAGCGGCTTGACCTCATGTGCCACTCGTGACCACCAGATTGCCAATCTTGAAGTCCTTTAATGTAAAGGAGAACATTCACACGCTCTACTGGATCTACTCCGTACTCCTCAAAAAGAGAGGGTAATTCCGTGACAGCAGTGTTGTCAAATTGGTATAAACGGGAGTTGAGTAGTTCGTTAGTGAGGTTAGCGGCCTCTTGGGTACTCACATTCAAGAAACGCTCAACTACAAGCACACAGTTAGAATTTTCACCTTCCTCTTCCACCTCTCTTTGGTAGGAGAATAGATCATTGCGGAGATGTACACCATCAGCAAATGTGTCTTTTAAAACCCGCATGGGTCTAGTTGCCGCAATTTTAGCCGGAACTTCCACAAAGGCCGCGTGTTCGACTAAATCTGCTGACCAAGGTGCGCCCCCAACTTTCCGCCGCATTTCAATGTATTCAATGGGGTTAGCAATACGATTTTGATTAATATTTGCTAGTTCCCACATTGACTCATCTAAAAGATTTTTGGTACTTTCAAAGAATCTTTGCCGCCATTCTACGGACTTAGTAAAGGCAGTACGAGACCACAAGTCAGCTAAACCGCGCTCTACTGGGTTCGTGGGAAAGGGAAGGTTATCTTGGGGATAAATTGGCATAAATGCCGGTAGTCGGTCAAGATACTCCTTTGCCCCAATTAGATCCTGACTGCGCTTATAGATTTCCAGAAAGTGATCATCGAAAAAGAATACCCATACATACCAATCCGTTACCAGATTCAACTCTGTTGAGGGCGTGTCTGGATGAGTATAAGAACAAAGTAAAGCATAGTCGTGAGCATCAAATTTACGTTCATCCCATATAGGCTCACCTTGGGACTCCTCTTTTGAGCCAAGTATTCCCATTTCATAAGCCCAGGCTTTGGAATGCACTCGTGCCGCTTCCAGGTTTGGATTCAGCCGCGCTGGCCAGGGCATATAAAATGCTGGCAGTTTAAATGGTTGCATTGTCTGTCAGCCACATTGTGTTGATTCACACATAACAACAAAATGATTATTTTATATCCTGGATACTTTTTCAACAATCATTTACAAAAGTTAATTTAATAATATGTAATATTGGGACTCAGTTATTTAAAACCCTTTGACAGAGGGAAATTGATATGGGTTTAGTCGCAAGAACCAATGAAACTATAGGCATTATGCAATTCTTATTGAGAATAAAGATTTTTGTCTAATTTTTTAAAAGCCTTATTAATCAAGGATTTTAGAGATTTATCTCTGACCTGAATTTCAGCTTTACTATTCAACTTATTTAATTTATACTCAGTAAATTACTGTATATATGGTATATTAAAAGTATAAAAATACTCCACTAAAATAGATTTTAGTACGTATGAGTGGAGTATACTGCATAAACTCAGACAGTTTGTATCTTATTTAGATACTCCCAGAGTTAAAACTCAATTCAATGATACTAAGGAGTTTTTATATAAGCACTCATGGGTTCTTTGATAAATCGGATGTAAAGATGTCTAAAGGTAGATTTAATCACACGGGGCATGGCAAAATCTATAGGCATTAATTTGTCGGGTAATTGCCAATCTGTAATTTGTAGTAAATCAGGTGATAAATTAGGAAAGTGAATATCATTTAACTCTGGACATATTCCTAATCTTTGAGAGGCTGCAACTGTGGGAACTTGTGCCGGTGCAACTTGGAGAATTTCTAACATTGCTCTATCTAAAGCAAAGACATTACTAGAAGCTGCTAAAATTTCTAAGTTTCGAGGTTCTCCGGCACTAGGTCCATTACCTTCATGACCAATAATACCATCCAAAATTGTTAAAGTGGGATTAATTGCTCTGGCAGTTTCTACTAACATTTCACCGAATTTATTAGCATCTTTACCAGCTTCTAGATGCCACCAGGCTTTCATTTTACCAGGAACACAACCAAACAGATTTTTTACTCCCAATGTTAGGGTTAATTGCAGATGAGATTTAACTTTGGGAAGGTTAATAACCACGTCTGCTGACATTGCTTCTTTTGATAAAAGTAAGTGATTGAAATTGTCATTTACTGTTTGATAACGTTGGCCATGAAATTCAACAAGTGGTAAATTCAGTTCTGCTAAAATTGGTAATAAACCATTGGCTATTGCTACACCTTTAGCACTACCAAAAGCAGGACTATCCCCTAAAAATGGGTTTCCACCAACTGCAATTACCATTTCAGCAACAGCACGGACTAATTCTGGTCGTGTGGTACATTCTTTTGTAGGCCGAGAACCTGTGAGCAGGTTAGGTTTGAGTAAAACCCGATTTCCTGGTTTCACAAAGGCAGCCATTCCCCCCAAAGGTTCTAGCAGTATTTCCAAAGATTCTTTTAAAGCTTCTTGTTCGTAGGATTTGGCACGAATTAGACTAACAGATGGTTTTGGGGTTTGCATGGGTAATAATATGCGTAATAATTTGGTGACATGATCATAATATAAAGCAAATGGCCATAAAATCAATGTTCCCGGCTTCATCAATTCCATGACTACAACAACTGAAAATTATTTATCTAAATAGTGACAGAAAATCGTTAATACTTGTTCTATTGATAGTTTTTAGGAATACCAACTGGCGATAAACCGGCGATTACTTTCAAGTTTTGACAACGAATTAATTCACTAAAATTCAGTCCAGAACGCTCTTCTATTTTTGCTACAGCTTCAATGGCTGTTAACAAATGTTCGGCGGCTTCGGTTTCTGAATAACCTCGTCTTTGGGCAATACGAATAGCCGCTATATCAGCATTTAATTTTGATTCCTGAGATCTATTCATGCGCCAAATCTGTATGGCAGCTAAAGCAGTTAATCCCCCAGATATTACCATACCTACTACATCAGACTGCACCGCCTCCAATATTCCCCCCATAAACCCCGCTAAAACTACTCCTTGATAAATATTGGGTTGTAACCATTTTACCCCTGTTAACCAGCAAACCATCTGCAATAGCAGTAAATCCCGTTGGGGTTTTGTTAACCGTCGCCACAAATCGAAATTAATATATATCGGTCTTGATTGACTCAAAGGCAGGGGAAAAGCAGCATCTATTACCTGTTTTTGTTCTGGTTTACTGAGGATTTTCGTCATCATTCGCCCAGAAGCAGGCATGACATCCAATAAACGACGAATTTCAATATTTGGCTCCATAGCATCCATTATTAGTCATAATTATCTATATTCCGTGGCTATTAAGATTACACTTTATTACACTTTATCACTTTATATTTATATGGACGCTTTTGATCCTCATCCCCCAGAATGGACAAATCAGGCAACTCACGCCTATCAGTTTCATTGTCCCAAATGCCACGCCAGTAGTCGAGAGGCTGTTAATGTGTGGTTAAATAGGCGATCGCCTGTAACTACCGCAGATCGTCTGCGTAAATGGCAAGAATTTTATCATTGTCATTGCGGTTATGTCTGGTGGGCTTGGAGTAATGATCGGCCACCAACAAATTTATCTGCGGAAAAATGATTTTTATCTGATATCCCCGACTGCCTTGAGAAGTCGGGGATCTATCTTAACTAAGACTTTAATGCAACATTTTAATTTAATCTAAATTTAATCTATTAGTTAAATATTTAGGAAAGTTGTGCATTTACTAATTCCCGCAGCCGGAAGTGGCAAAAGAATGGGCGCGAACCGTAATAAACTTTTATTACAGGTACGTTCAAAACCTTTGATTGCTTGGACTTTGTTAGCCGCAGAAGCCGCAAGTTCTATTAGTTGGATAGGAATTGTTTCCCAACCACCCGATTGGGATGATTTTAAATCCATTATCGCTGACTTAAAGCTGAAAAAAACAATAGCATTAATTCCTGGTGGTTCTACTCGTCAGGAGTCTGTTTATAATGGTTTACAGGCATTCCCAACTAATGCGGGACAAGTATTAATTCATGATGGCGCTCGTTGTTTAGTAACACCAAATTTATTTGATGTTTGTTCGGACGCAATTCTAAATTGTTCTGGTTTAATTGCGGCTGTACCTGTTAAAGATACGATTAAAGTTGTTGATGAAAATGGTATTATTACAAGCACACCAGAGCGTAAGCAATTATGGGCGGCTCAAACTCCCCAGGGGTTTGATGTTAATTTGTTAAAACATTGTCATGCTGAAGGTGTACGTCAAGGTTGGGAAGTTACCGATGATGCGGCTTTGTTTGAAAAATGCGGTCTGGAAGTGCGAATAGTTCCTGGGGAGGAGACTAACTTGAAAATTACCACTCCTCAAGATCTAGCGATCGCTGAATTTATACTTAGTCATAGGTAGCAGGCAAGAGGTAAGAGTTTTTTTTAGTGACTAATTTACAAATCTAAAATCCCAAATCTAAAATCTAAAATTCTGAATGGTCAAGAATATATCTATAGCCACAACGATAGAAGCGATTCTTTATTTAAAAGGTAAACCCTTATCTATCAGTGAAATTGCTGAATATGCCAAGTGCGATCGCCCTAGAGCAGAAGCGGGGGTTATCGAACTAATTGAGAATTATGCCCGACGGGATACGGCTTTAGAAGTCGTAGAAACTGAACATGGTTATAGTTTACAACTGCGCTCAGATTTTCATGATTTAGTACAAGTTCTGATACCAGTAGAATTGGGCGTAGGGGCTTTAAGAACATTAGCAGCGATCGCTCTTCATAATCCCATATTACAAAGCGAATTAATTAACATTCGTGGTTCTGGTGCTTATCAGCACGTTCAAGAATTAGTAGAATCTGGTTTTGTTCGCAAACGCCGAGAAAGTGATTCTCGTTCCTACTCCCTGCAAATAACGGCAAAATTTCATCAATATTTCCAAATCGAACAACTTCCTCAAATTTTGACAACTCCAGAAAAAGAACAACAACTAGAACTGAATTTAGAGGATAGTCCCAGCCATTAGGAATCATCACCACACAAACAGAATCCACGCAGGTAGCCTACCATACATTTTATCTATTCCCCGTAGAAAATGCGCTAGTTTACTAATATGGTTTAGAGTAGAATCAGCAGTTAAGCTAATATAAATCGCCAATGGTGTTTGATCCTGACTTTTCGCATGACGACTCTGAGCAACACCCTAATCAACTTCTGAATGATCGCTTTGGGGAAAACCCTAATCAATTACTCAAGTATTTACAGCATCAATCTCCCGAAGTTTTAGCCCGTGTCGCCCAATCTGTCAGCCCCGAAATTAAACAAATCATTTCCCAGAATGTCCAAGGACTAGTGGGGATGATGCCACCAGAGCATTTTCATGTCCAGATTACAACAGATCGGGATAATCTAGCAGGGCTACTGGCCTCGGCAATGATGACGGGCTATTTTCTCCGCCAAATGGAACAGAGAATGCAATTGGAACATTTATCCAATCAATAGTCAACCCCACAGGCGTGTTTATTCATGCCTGTATTTTTATTTATAGCAGTTTTAGGCATTGTGGTATCACTGATGATAATTTGCTGTAACCGCTGCTAACCTCTCCCCTAGATGAACCTATAGATATAAGCAAAATCTTTATCCTATCTTTAAGAATCCGCAACTAAAATCTAAAAATTAGCGATTTGTGGACTTGTTTACATGAAATTTTCCTATTGTTCACTTTGTTTTCTCACATTTTTTAGCACGTTGGGATTATTATCTACACAGCCGCAATCACAAACCGCCAATGCTCGTCCCAGAAATTGCCCTAGTCCGGTTTTAGCTCGTATTCAACGTCATCAGGTAAGCCCTGGTGAAACTTTAGCAGCTATAGCCAGTCACTATCATCTAGCACCAGAAACAATTATCGCTATGAATCCATCCGTGGGGAAGGGGGTGGTAAGTGCGGGAACAACACTACAAATTCCCCCTTTTAATGGCATGGTTGTGGAAATTCCTCCCCATCAAACTTGGCGACAAATAGCATCTAAGTATCAAGTTCGCCCGGATACGGTATTTGAAATTAATGGTTGTCAGGAAAACCCTAAATTTGTCTTTTTACCAATAATTCCAGGTGTAAAATTTCCCCCTAAGATAGCCACAAAAGCTACCACAACCGTGGGTAGTAATGGAAAAATTACTGGTTATCCTCTCCCTAATACTACAAGTGTGGCATTAGGTTATGGTTGGAACTATCACCCCGTGACCAAGGAGGCTGTTTTTCATAGTGGGGTGGATTTATTAGCACCTGTAGGTACTCCTGTGGTAGCGATCGCTCCCGGAATCGTCGTTTTTGCCAAGGAACAGGGTAGTTATGGCAAGTTAGTCATTATTAACCATGCAGATGGCTTACAAAGCCGTTACGCCCAACTTGACGGCATTAAAGTTACTCTAGGTAAAAAGGTCAATAAAGGCGATATTTTGGGAACAGTTGGAACTACAGGACAACCAACCTCTATTCAACCCCATCTTCATTTTGAAATCCGTGTTAACGGTTTCTTGGGTTGGGAAGCCAAAGATCCCAAAGGATTTTTAATTTAAACTCTGTCCATTTTCAAACATCGGGTTTTTCACAAGTTATTCCTGATCATTAACCGCAGATGAATTTCACGATGACGTTGGAAATTTTCTAAGTATATACTATGTATATATAAGTTTTTAATCCTGGTTTAATTCGTGATCGTCTGGAAAACTGAGGACAGGCAAGCGATCACCGCGAAATAATTCCTCACTTGCCTCTCCCAGGCTTACTAAAGCATCACTGGTGGCTTTTTGAGCTATGATCAACATGAGTATAGATACTGTACCAGCTTGCAAAAAACAAGATAGGGGAATGGTGAATGGAATTAAATTTAATCTGGGTTGAGAAAAGAACTGTTGGTTTACAGGTGACATTGTAATTCTTAATAGTTAGTAAATGAATAAATTTTTTCTGCTTTTTCCCAGTCTCTAACTTGATAGCACTATCTTTGTATTTTTGTCAATTTTGCCAGCCGCGAAGGTAACAAAATTGTAAAAAAACCGCTAAAGTGCGATAATTCTATGGTTATAGCTGACAAGTACAGTCAAAATCCTCCAGTACACCCTTCCTGTTAAATTTCACTGCCCATGAAAACAGTATTATTTAAATTATTTAATCGTCAACAATTTTTAGCACCATCGGTGAGTCATGCAGTAAATATAAATACTTACGTAATCAAAGTCCGATGGCTAGGTAATAACCTATATATTCTCTGTGAAAGTGTTGAGTGTCCACAAGGTTGGCAAACCCTGTTGGAGTTACTGCAACAACTAGAAGAAAACAATGTAGACAGCCTGACTAATAATGATCAATCCTCAATATACCAAGTATTAGTTTATGGTCGCAAACTAGGTGAAGATATTGCCCAATGGTGTTATAGATTGTACTTAAATCAACTGAATCAATATTTAGAACAGGTAGAAAAATCATTATTAGCAGGGACAGAAACACCCACAGGCTCAGATAGTCCACTGATGATCTCTAATGAGAGTTTGGCACATCAAAGAGATATAGAGGCAGATTGGCTGTCGCACCTAAATTTGACAACTCCAGAGGTGATGTTAAAACCATGGGATGATTCGGGAAATGTGCCAGCGATCGCTAGAATGTTGGAAACATCTGCTATCCGGGTGATGCTAATTCCCACAGAAGATTTATTACATATTATCTGTGATCATCCCATTTGTCCTACACTCTATCAAGTCTCTAGGAAATTTACTCAATTTATTATCCGCGAACTGCAAATTTCTGCTATAAGTGGTTTTTCTATTGATGTTCGTCGGGCTGCCGATAAAGAACTGATGTGGTTTCATGGACTTAACATGGTAGAACGTTCCCGACTAATCCCCACAGAGACACTGGAATTTGCTGTTACATCTGAATATGTAAGTTACCAGATTACTCATCAGACTCGTGAACCAATTCTATGTCTTAATTCAAGAAATGAGAAAGTACACAATTTGGGCAAACAAATAGCAAAAAATTGGGCAGTAAATATTAATAAACAAATCCGACAGTTACTTTTAAACAGCCAATTATTTACAATATTTAATCACGACACAAATCAAAACCCTGATCATAAAGATCATAAAGGAATTGGTGGTGGTATGATTTGGCTGGGATTAGGATTACTTCTAGCTTTACAAAGTGATTTGATATTAAGTTATGTCTTAGCACGTTCTCTTAAAAGTTATCCCCAAGTTAGTGTTAGTAACAATATTGTTTCACCTTTACCCTTAGCATCTCAGCCATCTTTGCCAAGAGAAAATAATCAAACAAGACCAGTTTCAAATCAATCAGTAACACCGAAATCACTTAATCATGATCAATCTACTTTTAATGCCTCTGGATTTATCAATGATCATGATACTAATTTCGCAGTAGCACCATTAACAGAAAACGCCACTGCCACAGCTATTCTATTAGCGGCCCGATCACAAATGCCCAGTTTTAATGCTAGGCAATTAGATGAGCAATTAGCTCTATATAAACAGCGTTTAGCTATGAAAAAACGCCCACCTGATGTCTTAATTGTTGGTTCTTCCCGCGCCCTCAGAGGAGTTGACCCCCTAGCCCTTTCTAGGGCTTTAGTCAGCCAAGGTCATAGCAATCTTGATATATTTAACTTTGGCATTAATGGAGCAACAGCCCAAGTTGTTGACTGTCTGATTCGTCAGATTTTAGAACCTGAAGAACTGCCGAAACTAATTTTATGGGCTGATGGTTCTCGCGCTTTTAATAATGGACGAGAAGATATTACTTTCAATGCAATTGCTGTCTCACAAGGATATAAACAAGTATTACAGAAAACTAGAACCAGAGTAAATGCTGATGTAGTAAATAAAAATAAAGAAGGTTTTATAGGAGAGATTAGCAGTAAATCAGCAACAAAAGATATTAACATCTATCAAGCGGCTGACAGTTGGCTAAATCAGTCTTTATCTGGGTTATCTGCTAGTTATAAAAACCGTGAGCAAATTAAAACTCTTCTGCAAAAAAAATTTGAAAATCTACCTTTTAGTTATCAACATCTCCAGGTTAAATCAAAGGTTAACCTCACAAGTTACTCCGCAATGACTAATTCTCTACAAGGAGTTGATTTTGATGGATTTCTACCTATATCTGTTCGATTTAATCCGGCTACATATTATCAAAAATATCCAAAAGTTTCTGGAGATTACGACAATGATTATAAATCTTTCCAGCTTGCGGGTAAACAAGAACAGGCATTTCGTTCAGTGTTAGATTTTACTAAAAAAAATAATATATCCTTGGTATTTGTAAATATGCCCCTCACTTCAGATTATTTAGATCCGGTTCGCACAAAGTATGAACAGCAGTTTCAAAAGCATTTATTAAAATTTACAAGTGATCCTCATTTTATTTACCGTGATTTAAGTCAACTATGGCCAACAGCAAGTAATTACTTTTCTGACCCCAGTCACATTAACCGCTATGGTGCCTATGAGGTTTCAAAAAACTTGGCACTAGATCCAATTATTTCCTGGACAAAAAAGTAATTAAATGGGAAAATAGCAAAGGGTATTATGTTATTTTTCCTCTGTGAATAATTCAAAACTATCATAATTAGTAATTAAACAATGAAATTCATATCAATTTTCTATGGGATTTTTCTGTTAAGTGTCTTGGTAATTTACTGGAATGTGTATTTAGCAAATTTCCGATTATGGATTCTCCTAATAGCCAGTATTTTGTTTTACTCATCTTTGCACATTCGATATTTACCATTACTTTTAATACTAACTTTTATCAACTTCCGCTTAGGTTTAGGAATTAGCAATAATACCTCATCAAACAAGCATTCTCAAGACTCGGATTTATCTCCAGAGGAATGGCATCGAAATCGGCGAAATCTATTATGGATTGGTATAGTTTTTAATCTTTTTATTCTCTTGGGTTTTAAGTATATAAATCATCTACAAAATTTATTTTTTCATCTGTTTAATCACTCAGATGGATCATTAACTAAGATAGTTTCTCCCTTGGGAATTTCTTTCTTTACATTTGAATGTATTGCTTATTTGATAGATGTCTATCGTGGTGATCCTGCTGCGGCTAATTTTATAGAATTTGCCACATATAAATTATTTTTTGCAAAACTTATTTCTGGACCAATTACTCGTTATCATCATCTGGAATTTCAATTCAATACACTACAACTTCCTAGTATTGATAGGACGGCTGAAGGACTGTGGTTAATTGCGCGAGGTGCGGTTAAAAAAGGAATTTTTGCCGATAATCTGGGCATATTTGTTGATTTATGTTTTGGTAATTTACAAAGAGCAGGTAGCACTGATTTGTGGTTAGCTACTTTTGCTTATGGACTACAGTTATATTTAGATTTTAATGGTTACGTAGATATTGCCCGTGGTAGTGCTTTACTGTTCGGTTTAGTTTTACCGGAAAATTTTAATTTCCCCTACTTCAGTACCAGTATTGCGGATTTTTGGCGACGTTGGCACATCACATTAGGTGATTGGTTGCGTAATTATCTTTACTTCCCTTTGGGTGGTTCTCGGCGCGGATTGATACGTACTTGCGGAAATTTATTGATAGTAATGCTATTAGCTGGGATTTGGCACGGTTCAGCCTGGGGTTTTATTGTTTGGGGTCTATTCCATGGTATCGCTTTAGCAGTTCATCGTCTCACGGCTTTTTTAAGCGATCGCTTAACAATTCTTAACCTATTTTGGCAAAATCCACTCGGAATAATCTGCGCTTGGCTGCTAACACAAATCATGGTTTTTACATCTTGGATTTGGTTTCGTCTCCCCAACCTCCGGGACTCTAGTTTAGTCATACAGCATCTTTGGGGTTATCCTGCTGATCAACAATTTGCGGAAAAGGTTTATGCAGAAGCTCTGAACAGCAATCAATATCAAATTTTTTACTTATTAGCAAGTATAACCATGCTAATGACTGTATCATATAGCTTCAAAGGAAGGATGAAATTAGATTTTAGCTGGCAAATGAAGATTGTTCTCGTCCCCTTATGCTTTTACGCAGTTTGGTTATTAGCTCCTCAAGGGAGTTTACCTTATATCTACTTTGATTTTTAGAGGAATTATCTGCTCGAATAAATTTCCTGTATACCTAATTACATCAGGAAAACATATAACTGACATAACTAATACTAATTTTAATTATCTTTACAAATTTCAATTTATCCTTTAATGTTGTATTCAGGTAGGCAAAACAACCTACCAAACATCATACGAACATAAAGCACTCATAAAATGACCACCACCTTACAACAGCGCCAAAGCGCCAACGTATGGGATCGCTTCTGCGAATTCATCACCAGCACTGACAACCGTCTATATATCGGTTGGTTCGGAGTATTGATGATCCCTACCCTATTAGCTGCTACCACCTGCTTCATCATTGCTTTCATTGCTGCTCCTCCCGTTGACATTGACGGTATCCGTGAGCCAGTTGCAGGTTCTTTACTATACGGAAATAACATCATTTCCGGTGCAGTAGTTCCTTCCTCTAACGCTATCGGTTTACACTTCTACCCAATTTGGGAAGCAGCTTCTTTAGATGAGTGGTTGTATAACGGCGGTCCTTACCAGTTAGTAGTATTCCACTTCTTGATCGGCGTATTCTGCTACCTCGGTCGTGAATGGGAACTTTCTTACCGCTTGGGAATGCGTCCTTGGATTTGCCTAGCTTTCTCTGCTCCTGTAGCAGCAGCTACCGCAGTATTCTTGATTTACCCCATCGGTCAAGGTTCATTCTCTGACGGTATGCCTTTAGGTATTTCCGGTACATTCAACTTCATGATTGTGTTCCAAGCAGAACACAATATCTTGATGCACCCCTTCCATATGTTAGGTGTAGCTGGTGTATTCGGTGGTTCTTTGTTCTCTGCAATGCACGGTTCTTTGGTAACTTCTTCCTTGGTTAAAGAAACAACCGAGAACGAATCACAAAACTACGGTTATAAATTCGGTCAAGAAGAAGAAACCTATAACATCGTTGCAGCACACGGTTACTTCGGTCGGTTGATTTTCCAATACGCTTCCTTCAACAACAGCCGTTCTTTACACTTCTTCTTAGCTGCTTGGCCAGTAGTTGGTATCTGGTTTACAGCTTTGGGTGTAAGCACAATGGCGTTCAACTTGAACGGATTTAACTTCAACCAATCAATCATTGATTCTCAAGGTCGTGTAATTTCTACATGGGCTGACGTAATCAACCGCGCTAACTTAGGTATGGAAGTAATGCACGAGCGCAACGCTCACAACTTCCCCCTAGACTTGGCTGCTGCTGATGTTGCTCCTGTTGCTTTGAGCGCTCCTGCAATCAACGGTTAATAATTAAAGCTTTCTTAACAGAGCTTAATTAAAGAAATGCTCTCCAGAAATGGGGAGCATTTTTGTTTTATAGAAAACCGCGAAGTTAGTGGAACTTTTACAACTGTTGGGGAATAGGAAGCCGGAGATAACCCCTATTATTGATTATTCACTCTAGAGGAGTTGTAGAGACAGGATTTTAAATCCCATTCTTTGGTGTTTCTGAGGGAGTGGGTTTATGTTCTTTAGGTAGTGCCTGTTTAGCGACATTTTCAGCAGCTTGTTTAAACATTGGTTCTATTTTATCGCGCCAATATTTAATATTAGGCAGCTTTTCCGGGTGGTCTCGATAAGCTAAAACCTGATGCCATTGACCATTATCAATTGCCTTATTAATATCATTAGCTAAAGCTTCTGCTTTTGCCCAATCACTTTGCCATTGATTAACAGTATCAACGGTTTGTTTAATACCAGAAACAGCATTTCCCGATGTTGACTTGAGCAGAGAAATTGCTCCTTGTAAATCTCCTGATTCAAACTTTTCCCTGGCCTTATCTACCGTTTTCACCTGATCCGCAGTAGCGGGTAAGGAAGGCTTTGCTGTGGGATTTACCACCACAGATTTTGCGGGAACTAAAGGAATTGGCCGAGATGTAATTAAAGGAATATCATCTACAGTTTGTATAGCCAAACCTTGGTCACGACGGCAAGAAATCCACTTTTCACGATTAGAAATGACATCAGAATGGGCCCAGGCCAACCTGCCAGAAGAAAGTTTAAGTTCTACCCAACCCCGCTTTGTCTGTTTACCGGTCACTTCAAACTGACTGGCCACACCCAAAGTTTTCAAAATATTATCAGAATTGATAGCGCTGGGTTCAGAACGGATATTAGAATCAGCCGTAACTACAGCTAAACATTTACTGATTAATTTGCTATTTTCTCCTGTCCAATTAATAGTTAAATTTTTAAAATTGGGATATATATTTGTAAATAAAGCCGCGACACCACCCGCTAGTAATATACCAATTAATAAAGGTAAAGGATCGGGTTTATTGGTATCTTGGGGAAGAGATTGTTGAGGAAGAGATGGAGAAGGAATATGATTAGCGGGAGAAACCGCCATTGTTTTTTGTGTCAATCTTGAAGATATAACTTGAGGAGATTGATAAATAATCTTAGGAGCTAGGGAGGGTTGGGAAAATTCAGGGATGATATTCACCAATTCTTGACAAGCTTGTAAAGCTTCCGTTGCTGTTTGATAGCGTTCTTTGAAGTGGTAACGCACCATCTTCGTTAAAATCGCCACCAAATTAGAATTAACGGGTATTAAATGCTGCCAGTTAATTTCCCCGGTATCTGGGTCATCTTGTAATTGACTAGCAGGAACTCCCGTTAATGCTTGAATAGCGATAATTCCCAAAGCGTAAAGGTCACTATTAGGGCGGGGTTTACCTTGACCTTGTTCCGTAGGCATATATCCAGGAGTACCAATAGCTACAGTAGCAGTTTTTTGTCCATTTACTGTCACCAGGGGTGAACGTAATTGTTTAACTGCACCAAAGTCCACTAAAACTAATTTATAATCAGCGGCGCGGCGAATGATATTATCAGGCTTAATGTCGCGGTGAATTACACCTTCTTGGTGAACAAACTCTAAAATCTGCAAAATTTCCAACAACATTTGTATGACTTGGGCTTCACTCCAAGGCTGTCCGGGGATAAGTTCTTCCTGGAGAGTGTGGCCGTCAATAAATTCTTGGACTAGAAAAAATTCTTGATTTTCGTCAAAATAAGCTAAAAGTCTGGGGATTTGGTCATGATTACTCAATTTTTCTAAAGTTTCTGCTTCGCTGTGAAATAGCCGTTTAGCAGTAGTAAAGATTTTAGAGTCAGAATTGGCTGGTTTCAAGTGCTTAACCACGCAGATGGGATTGCCTGGCCGTCTGGTATCCTGGGCAATATAGGTTTGACCAAATCCTCCCGTGGCCAAAATGCGAATGACTTGGTAGCGATGATCTAGCAATTTACCTATCATAATCTCCCTCCCCAGCTTTATAACCTAATTTTACCCATAGTAGTCAATATCTCCCAATTTCCTCCCCTGAGATCAGGTATCTTGAGAAAAGATTTAAATTAAAAGTACAATTCTTTCATCAAACAAAATCGTTAATTTTACTATCAGTATCCCCTTGACTAGGAATGCCACCTAAAATCACTAATTATACCTCATGGCAGCAAGCTGAAATCTTGATGCAACCTGCTTTTATTCGCGTAATTGATAATATTCGTAAGCAGCTTGATACATCCAATTGGCAAGGGACTTACCAAGATGTATTGACCTGGCCTGCTAACACGAGTGATGAAACAAAGTCTTTAGTAACTGAGTTGGTGCGGGAAATGGAAACCGCAACACCAACACAAGTAGAGGAAATTAAAGAAACTCTTGCTAGTTTGCCAATGCCTTATCCAGGATATCATTTACTTTTGCAAAATCAACAGGAACGGGTAAATATAGATTTATGGGATTTGTGTTATCAAATATGTTTTCTCAATTATAGTCCAGAGCAGGGGGCAGTTGATATTGATCCCAACTTAATTGACGAATATGGTGATGTAGACTGGCAAAATTTAGAAAATAAAACTCAGCAGTTAGTTAAACAGCTATTCGCTAGTTTACCAGCCAACCCAGACTAAATTTAAGAAGTTCTTTGAAAATCCTTAGTGTACAGAAAAACCGCTCTGGTAAACATCTCCCCCACGGGGGGAGAGGCTTTGAAAACCTCATTACAGTCACAAAAGTTTTTCCTTTTACCCTCTCTTCCTCAGAAATATGGAAATCATAGTAAAATCAAATACTTATATAGCTGGCTGTAATACTTAATAACTAGGACTGAGGAATTAAGCTGGTTGTTTTGGTGGTGCTATCCCAAACAATCCAGTTAATACTATTATCTAAATTATCGGCATTATTGGTAACTTTAAAATAGAACTTTTCTCCGTTTTTAAACTGGACAGCAAAATCAGCATTTTGGGCAAAAATAACTATAAAACCTCTATCCCGTAAACAATACATAGCCCAATTTTTTAAAGATTGTTTATGGGGTTCGTGGGGAATTGGTGGGTTAGTAATTACGTCGTTAAGAACTTTTAAAACTTTTTCCATGTTCGCATTTAATGAGGATCACAACGAATTTCAATCATAAACCCATCGGGGTCATAAAAATACAGCCCTCTACCTGTGGGACGGGAAACCGGACCATAAGCAATGACTAAATTATGATCTCTGATCACGGCAACGGCTTGATCAAATAATTCTGGAGCAATATCAAAGGCTAGATGATATGCTCTGGTAAAAGACTTGCTGGGATCTGGATCTGGTGGTAATAATTCTGGTTCTGCAAATAGGTCTATAATTGTGCCGTCAGGAGTGATGAAATTAGCGACTTTACCAGCATTGACAAGTTCTATTAATGTTTCTGGTATTTCGTCTCCTGTGAGTTCGTGTAAGCCTAAAATATGACCATAAAAATGGCGAGACGCTGCCATATTTTGGACGTTAAAAGCGATATGATGGACTTTACGGAGGTAGCCATTGGGAATAGTTTTTTGAGAAATCATGATCCCGAAATTTAGAATCTATGGATTTAAAATTATCTGCAAATCGAGAATAAAGCCTGGTAAAATATCTTCACCAGAAAGTTTTGGTGGGTTGTCAAAATCAAAATTTAAAACTTCTACATCCTTTCCGTAACGATAAATTTCTACCAAGGGTGTTTGTGGATCAATTAACCAACCTAAAAGCGCCCCATTATTTTCATATTCTCGCATTTTAGTACGTAATTTTTCTAAACTATCCGTTTCTGATCGCAATTCCACCACAAAATCAGGACAAAGGGGGGGAAACCGTTTTTTTTCTTCTTGACTTAAAGCATCCCAACGTGCTAGTTTTACCCAAGCTGCATCAGGACAGCGATAAGCACCACTGGGTAGTTTAAATTCGGTGGAGGAGTCAAATACTTTACCTAATTTAGTTTGACGATTCCATAAACCTAATTCTATATTAATATCTGAGTTCCTAATTCCACTTTCTCCACCTGTGGGAGGCATAATAATTAATTCTCCGGTTTGGGTAAGTTCTAACTGACAGGGTTCGTTAGCAATGCAAAGTTGATAAAACTGCTCATCTGTTAAATTTACTGCGGGAGGTATGTTTAAAGTGAGGGTTTCCATAGGTTTTGCTTGAGGAGACTAGTTTTATTATCAGATAAAATTCAGAAAAATTTAGGCTAGGCGATCGCTAAAATTGACCCCAATGGTAAAAATGGCGAGATGCTGCCATATTTTGGACGTTAAAAGCGATGTGATAGACTTTACGGAGGTAGCCATTGGGAATAGTTTTGTTAGTCATTTTTGATAGTTAGAGTGATGTTTGGGGAAAGTTTGCGATTACTAGGTCGCGCAACGCTTAAGCTCATGTCCCTTTGCGTCTTTGCTCCTTAGCAACTACCCTATGCCTTCGGCACGCTCCGCGAGTGGGATCTCTACGAAAGATTGCGAGACACAAAAAGCTATGTTGATTACAAAGTATCTTAATAGTATAATTATAAAAAAGTCAAAATTTTAAACAATATGGCAACGGGAATACCTAGTAAAAATGGACGTAATCACAAACAAAATACGACATCTTTCCGAATTGAATATGAAGGAAAAATGCCTGTAGAAGATATATTGAAAATTCAGCCAGCTAACTTAAATCATATAATTAGCGTTGAAGGATATCCTAGAAATCAATTAATATATGGCGATAATTTAAACGTTCTTCGCACATTATTAAATAATGAGAATGTTGCCGGAAAAATTAACTTAGTATACATTGATCCTCCATACTCCACAGGTAGCAGTTTTGAGTCTCGTAATAGCAATCATGCTTATCATGATCTCATGGAAGGTGCAGAATATTTAGAATTTTTGCGTCAACGTCTAATCTTAATCAGAGAAATTCTATCAGAAGCAGGTTCTATTTATCTACATTTAGATGAAAAAATGGCTTTTCCTGTAAAAATTATCATGGATGAAATTTTTGGAGTTAAAAATTTTCGTAATTGGATTACGAGAAAAAAATGTAATCCTAAAAACTATACACGCAAACAATATGGTAATGTTGCTGATTTTATTCTTTTTTATACAAAAACAGATAATTATGTATGGAATCAACCTTTTGAAGCTTGGACAGAAGACTCGATTAAAAAAGAATATCAATATGTGGAAGAAGGAACAGGAAGACTATATAAAAAAGTTCCTATTCATGCTCCAGGGGTAAGAAAAGGAGCAAGTGGTCAACCTTGGAGGGGTATTTTACCACCTCCCGGTAAACATTGGCAATATACACCAGAAACATTAGATGAAATGGATGCAAGAGGGGAAATATATTGGTCTTCAACAGGTAATCCTAGACGAAAAGTATATTTAGATAATAGTCAGGGGATTTCAATTCAAGACATTTGGCTTGATTTTAAAGACGCTCACAATCAAAATATTAAAATCACTGGTTATCCAACGGAGAAAAATTCAGAGATGATCAAACGGATAATTATGGCTTCATCAAATCTAGGAGATATTGTTTTAGATGCCTTTGCGGGAAGTGGAACTACTCTAACTGTAGCTGAAGAATTAGGTAGAAAATGGATAAGTATTGATAATTCTCCATTATCTATTGATACTATAATTCAACGTTTAGTTAATGGTAGTGAAGTAATGGGTGATTTTGTTAATGGCAAAAATGATGGTTGTAAATATAAACAAATAAACTTAATTGACGTTAGTAGAATTTTAAAAACAGGCTTAGACTTGTATATTGAAGAATCAGAAAGTTTAGAGTTAATTTCTGATCAAATCATCAAAAATTGGCATAGTAAACTTAACTATCTAACCAGCCTTGTGTAAGTCTCTCGTCTAACATTTTCAAAGTACAAACCATCACTCTACTTTGTCCATATTTTTCTAAATTAGCGTAATCATTCCACATAGAACCTAGAAGTAATCCAGGACCATCATTCAGCATCAATACTTTTAATGGTAAATTGTATGTCTTAGCATAACCCAAAATTTCTGTTATTTTATCTCGATTGCCACCTGTTCTATCATCTTCCTGAGAACCTCCCCTGTCGGAGTCATAACGAGCAAATCCAACTACTAATGGAGTTCCATCTAAGCGGGAGATTAACATATCCGCAGGAATTTGATATGGAAACTTATTCAAAACCTTATGCAACATTACGTCTTTCCCTGCGCGAACCGGTCCTTGGATAGAATAATTTTGGCTAAATACCTTATTAAACCATAAGAAAAAACTTTCTGTTAAATCATACCCTTTTTTTCCTTTTGTCTTATATTCAAAAAGAAGTGCCATGAGAATTTCATCAGGTATAGGACGGCTTTGCAAATTTCGTTTAACTTCCTCTATCGGACGAAATTTATCACTAAAGTTTATGATAATATTAGGAATGTTACCTTTCTTTTTAGTCATTTCAACTGATGTATCTGGAGAGACGTATCTACGAAAGATTCTCAGTAATTGATTTCGTAAAGGATTATGTTCTTTAGCAATCATCTCCAGTAATTCTGTAGAAGTTTGTGCTTTATCAACAAGTTCTATAAAGCGTACTTGTACTTCTTCATAAAGCATTTTAGCATCATCTAAGTAATCTGGATAAAAAGGGGAATCAAATATAGTAATCCACTTAGATGCTGTTGCTTTATAACTAGCAAATGTAGTCAAAATTATTTCCTTATTTTTATGATCAGTACAGGTTTTTAATATAAACAATAGTGGTATTCTTGTCCAGGTCTTTCTCAAAAAAGTGATATTGGGGGGAAACTGTCCGATTTTTGCGGTGAGGTATGCGATATTAGTGTTTAGATCCCCAACTTCTAATATAAATCTATAATATATTGACAATAATATCAAAGAAGTCGGGGATGTTATTATTCAATTATCGTCTATATTCATCTCCACAATCACCAATTAGTTGATATAAATCCCGCGAATGTTGAGAAACTGCATCTATTTTCCCGATATCTTCTGCATCTAAATTGAAACTAAATACCCTAGCATTATCTGACAAATGTTCTGCAATTCCCAATCTAGCGCCGACAATTACACCCCCCACTGCTGGCTGATTTAAAATGTAATTTACAGCCACATTAGCAATACTCACTTGATGTTTATCAGCAATGGTTTTTAAGGTATTTAGTAACTCTTGAAATAGTCCCCAACCACCCCAATTATCAATCATTTGTTTGTATTTTCTCAAGCTGGTGGTATTTATTTCTGAGCCTTTAGGTTCTGGTTTTTGCAAATATTTTTCTGATAACAAACCACCACAAACAGTACCATAGGTAAACAATTTAATATCATGTTCTTGACAAAAATTAACCATATTTACCTGTGGTCTTCTGTCTACGAGAGAAAACTGCACTTGATTAGAAACAATTTTGATTCCTGCTGCGGTAATAATTTGCAAATGTTCTGTATCAAAATTAGTTAAAGCTAAATGTTTGATTTTACCTTCTGTTTGCAATTCTACCATATATTTGAGAGCATCTAAATAATTAGGATCTCGATATTCCCACCAGTGAAACTGCATTAAATCCAATGATTTAACGTTCATTCTTCTCAAAGAGATATCAATATTTTCCTCAACCAATTTTTTCGTCATTTTCCCAGGACGAGGAACCCATTTTGTAAAGGCTTGAATATTATTTACAGATTCCTCTCCACGAGTTGCGATTAATTGACGACGAAACTCACCAATAAAGTCCTCTGCTGGTCCATAATGGTCTGCTAAATCCCAAGTTGTAAAACCAGCATCAACATATTGAAACATAGACTCAATCGCAGTTTTGGGGTTAATGCGTCCATGTCCTCCCGAAACTTGCCACATTCCATTTAAAATTCGGCAAATTTTCAAATTCGGGGTAAATTGTAAATAGCTTTCTTGAGGTAAAATCATATTGTTTATATTGTTATTTCCAGTTTTTTTCTGCTTGTTCCAAAACATAATTTGCAACTTGTTGAATTTCCGCTGTTGTCAATCTTTCTTTGTAAGCTGACATATTATTTTTACCATTGGTGACAATAGCTGTAATTGCTTCCAAAGAATCCATTTTATATCTTTTGAGTGCATTCTTTTTTAAACTTTTACCGCGTCTAATGATGTTTTCTCCATGAATATGACAACCAGCACAATGGAAATCAAAAATTTTTGCACCTTGAGAAGTATTTAAGGCGTTAACTGGTGAAGTAGAATTAATTATCCACAAGCAAAAAGTGAATAATATCAATGTTACCATTTTTGTTACCATTTTTTTCATAAAGATGCAAAATCTCCTGTAAAACCGACAAATTTTGTACATTCTTCTGCAAAAGCTTCGGCTTCGCTGATATCTTCAATTTTATAAGACATAATGCGTTTTCCGTCGGGCATTTTTTTAGAACCCATTAATTCACCTTTGTAATTTTCTGCTATTTTCTTAAATTCAACACCAGAAAGTTTCCAAGCTTGATCATCACAAGTGATATTTACCTGCCACATAATTTAAAATTTATTTATTGATCAATATTAATTATTTCATAAATTGGCAACATTTAACTAATAACCCTGGCGAATGAAATTCGCGGCTATACAGACAAAACCCACCCAGGTGGGTTAGAAATTTCTCATTCCTGAGTCCGGGTAGACGGACTTTGCTTGTGTAGTAGCGACTTTTAGTCGCCGAATATACTACCTTGAGATAGATATGATTTTCTATCTTTAGGGAGTGTTAATAACAAAAATATTTTACCATACTGAATATAAGTATTGCCTGATATCTTCATTAAATATGGCCATGAATAAGAACATTAAAGAACAAATTCAATTAGATTTACGTCAAGCTAAAGAAACAGGACAATTAAAGTCTGAACGCATTCGAGAAATTGTCAAATCTGCTGTTTCTCAAGTCAGTTCTGAATTTCAAGAAGGTTCTCATGAACTGAGTAATTTAGTTAATGATGCTGTTTCTACTGTCGTTGATAATTTACAGGAGAAAAGCAGTGAAGTTAAGGAGGGGGTAGTAGCTTCAATTGAAGGTGCTATGGAAGCGATAAATCTGAAAAAACACTCAAATATCGTTCAAACTCAAGCAGAAATAAAGCAGTTACAAGCAAAATTAGATCAAGAGGAAGAAAAACTACAAACTGAAATTGAAGGAATTTTTACAAAGATAGTAGAAACAAGTCAAGATAAATCTGTTGATACCAAAATTGCTATTAATTCAGCAATTAATTCTATTAAAGATAGTGAAGAAGTGGGATTATTAAGAAAACGTTATGCACAATTACAAGCACAATTAGCAATTGTCAGAGCAAATTTATTTGCGCGTTATAGCGGAAGTAATCAAGAAGTACAAGATTATTTGAATGAAGCAAAACAATGGTATGATAAATCCCATCCACAAGCTGAATCTATTACTTTACAAGTAAAGGAAAAATACTCCCTGTTAGAACAGAAATTAGCAGAAGCAGGTTCAGCAATAGCTAAACAAGAACGTCAATTAAAACAAACTTTGCGGGAGTTACTATTAGCAACGGCTGATTTATTTAAAGATAAAGATATTCGGGCTTAATATCCGCAATTTTGTTTTCTCAAAATTTCTACATAAATGAGTAAATTAATTTTGATAATTTTTAATTTACTCATTATTTTTATTTATATTATTTTTATTTATAACCTATTAACCTATTCTATTAGAGACTTCCAATTAAATTAAAATTAAGAAAAATTAAGAAAATATCTTAACCTGTAGGGTGTGTTAGCTGTCTTTGTAACGCACCATTCTGATTCTCATTAATTTCATATATTTAATATAAAAATATAAAGATAAAGGTGCGTTGATAACGCACCCTACAAAATTAATAAGTACCTTCCTCTCTATTAATGTTTTCTTCATGCTTGACAATTACCCAAACCGCATGAATGCTACCAGGAAGCCAACCCAGGAGGGTAAGCAAAATATTAATTAACAAAGTTGGACCAAATCCAACTGTAAGGAAAACCCCCAAAGGAGGTAAAAATAAACCGAGAAGTATACGCAATAAGTTCATGGATATTTCCTATTTTTCAAATTGGGTTTACCTATTGACTATCTTGTAACTGAAAACCTTTTTCTGCGAAGTATTTGCTAAGAAATGTATTAGCTAAAGACAGAATTACAGGACCGATAATAAAAGCAATAAATCCTTGAACTTGAAAACCTGGAACTAAAACTGATGCTAACCAAAAGCAAATTCCGTTGACAATTAGGGAAAAACCACCTAATGTGAGATATGTCAAGGGTAAAGATAAGATATTAATCATTGGTTTAATTCCACTATTGATTAAACCAATGACAACAGCAGCAATTAAAGCTGCGGGAAAGTTAGCAATATCTACCCCAGGAACAACTATATCAACAATCAACAAACTTAAAGCTGTAGCAAGTGCGATGAAAAAATATCCCAACATTTTTTACCTCAGTAACAGCAATATCAGTGCTATTTACTATTTTTAAATATAGATTAATATTTGACATCTTTACTTAGGTAGAATCTTGATCTATCTTAGGTTAGACTAAAAGAAAAGATCCCCGATTTCTTAAAGAAGTCAGGGATCTAAATCCCGTTAAGTTTGATTACTATAGTAAAGAGAAGATTTATATAAAACCTGTTCTTGATGAGTTTCTAATACACAATCAGATAAGGGATAACTGACACAGGTAACAACATAACCAGCTTGAATTTCCTGGAGACGCAGAAATTTTTGCTCACTTTGATCAATTTCTCCACTAATAAGTTTAGCAATACAAGCGGAACATTCTCCTTGTTTACAACCTGATGGTAAACGAATACCAACTTCTTCCGCTATGTCAATTATATATTGATCATCTGGTACTTGAATGGTGCGATTCAATTTTAGGTTAGGGTTGATGAGTTGAATTTGATAAATGGCCATACTAATTTAAGATTTTTTCAGTCATAGTCCCAGAGAGAATTAACTTATTGTTTGATTCCTTTCATTGATAAACTTATGCGTTTGAGTTTTTCGTTGATTTCTAAAACTTGTACTTTAACGACTTGTCCAACTTTAACAATTTTTTTGGGATCATCTACAAATTTATCAGCAAGTTGGGAAATATGCACTAAACCATCTTGATGTACTCCAATATCAACGAAAGCACCGAAATTAGCAACATTGGTAATAATTCCTTCTAGTTCCATTCCTACTGTTAGATCTCTAATTTCCTTAACTCCAGCTTTAAAGGTAGCATATTTAAATTCAGCACGAGGATCTCTTCCTGGTTTTTCCAATTCCCTGAGAATATCGCGCAGGGTTGGTTCTCCGATAGTATCGGTTACGTATTTTTTGAGGTTGGCTTTTTTCAGGTTTTCCGCAATTTGTGTAACTTGATTTAAAGATATTCCTAAATCAGCAGCTATAGATTTTACTAAAGGGTAACTTTCTGGATGAACTGCGGTATTATCTAAGGGGTTTTCGCTATCACGAATTTTTAAAAAACCTGCGGCTTGTTCAAAAGCTTTTGGTCCTAATTTTGCTACTTTTAAAAGTTGACGACGATTTGTAAATGCTCCATTTTCGTTGCGATAGGTGATAATATTATTGGCTATAGTTGGGGTGATTCCTGAAACAAATGTTAGCAGTTCTTTGGAGGCAGTATTCAAATCTACACCCACATAGTTAACGCAACTTTCTACAGTTTCATCTAATTTCTTTTTCAGTAATTTTTGATCAACGTCATGTTGATATTGTCCGACACCAATTGATTTAGGATCTATTTTAACTAGTTCGGCTAAAGGATCTTGTAATCTGCGACCAATACTAATTGCACCCCGCACGGTAATATCTAAATCAGGAAATTCTTCCCTTGCTACTTCACTAGCAGAATATATAGATGCACCAGATTCATTTACCATAACTTTAACTGGTTTATGGGCTATATTTGGTAATATTTCGGCGATAAATTCCTCTGTTTCCCGTGAAGCTGTACCGTTACCAATAGCTATTAATTGAATTTGGTATTTTTCCAGTAATTTTTTGATAGTTTGTGCCGCTTTTTGGCGTTGTTCTGCTGCTTGGTGGGGAAACACGGCTTGATATTCTAAAAATTGCCCAGTTTCATCTAAAATAGCTACTTTACACCCGGTTCTAAAACCAGGATCTATAGCCATTGTTGGTTTCATCCCTGCTGGTGCTGATAACAGCAATTCTCGCAAATTTGTCTCAAAGGTTTTGATTGATTCTATGTCAGCATAGGTTTTTTTATCTTTGATAACTTCGCTAATTAATGAGGTTTTCATTAAGCGATTAAAACTATCTTTTAACATTCCTTGATAAAAGTCGCGCAGGTTGCGAACTTTAGTTTTAACTTCCTGAAATTCTAAATAACCCAGAACAAAATCTTCATCAAAAGCAATTTCAAAACTGAGAATTTTTTCCTCTTCTCCTCGACATAAAGCTAACATATTATGAGGAGCAATATTTTTGACTTTAATTTGATAATTTCGGTACATTTCAAATTTTGTCGTCCCTTCGGGATGTTCATCTTTGATATGAGAAATAAATACCCCATTTTCTAGGAAAAAATCCCGGATATATGCCCGTAATTCGGCTTTATCTGCTACTTCTTCCGCTAAAATATCCGATGCACCTTTTAAAGCTTCATCTGCATTTTTTACTCCTAAAGTTTCGGAAATATATTTTGCTGCTTCTGCTTCCAAGGATACAGAAATCGCATTTTTCACATTCACCGATTTAATGAATATTGCCAGGGGTTCTAAACCTTTTTCTCTAGCAATGGTAGCGCGGGTACGACGTTTAGGACGATAGGGTAAATATAAATCTTCCAGTTCAGTTTTTTGTAAACAAGATGCTATTTTTGTGTTGAGTTCTGGAGTAAGTTTATCTTGTTGAGCGATCGCATTCACAATTACTTTTTTTCTTTCTTCCAATTCCGTTAAGTAATTATATCTATCTTGTAAATCCCGTAATTGCATTTCATCCATTTCATCTGTTCGTTCTTTACGATAACGCGCAATAAAGGGAATTGTCGCTCCTTCAGCTAAAAGTTCCAGTGCATTTTGTACCTGGTGGGGCTTAAGTTTTAGTTCACTTGCAAGCAGTTGAGAAATATTCAACATCTGTGAGTTCAATTAAAGAAGTTTGAGAAATTTATATTAGCGTCAATAGGTATTATTATATCACCTAACTCAGAATCGGGTTGTCAGTCACATTATTAGTTTTATATCCCACATCATGAGACTATTTGCCAATAGCTGCACTATGGCTTAATATTGAATGTATTGCCATTTTTCCTTAGTTAAGTATAACATAAATAACGTTGCTGAAAATGGCGCAAATCTACTGGTATTAAACAGTAGTTCGTAGTTTAGAGGTGAGTGCAAATGCCTTTATTTTTCTTAATGACATTATCTATGGGTGTAATTACTGGCTATCTTTTCCAAAGAAAGGATGATGAAATTACCAATATTGCTGGTGTTTTCACAGCTATCATTTTCATTGTGAGTTTAGTATTAGCGCCTTGGCAAGTTCAGTTTGGTCTGTTGATGTTTGTGGTCATTGTTAGTAACAAATTACTGAAGAAAAATTGGTTTTAAGCCAATTTTTTCAGGAACTTTAGCAAGTTAAATCCAAAATCTAATTAAGTCGGCAATTATCCACCCTCTGTCAAAGATAATAATTAAGGGGAATGAGGGTGTTGATAGTTGGATAAAAAATATCATCAGCTTGTCAAGTTCCCTCTGATTGCGCCTTTTTATTACACTAACATCAAAAATGACTATATTAATCAGCAAGACTGATGCAAAATAAAGAAAATTTGATTTAGAATACAAGTATTAAGTAAATAAAATATATGTAGTTTTGATCATGCTGAAAAAACTCATTCTCGAAGATTGGAAAAGTTTCCGTTATGCTGAACTTCCACTTGATCCTTTAACTGTGCTGATTGGCACTAATGCAAGTGGTAAGTCTAATGTGGTTGAAGCTTTGGAATTTTTGCAAAGAATAGCTAACGGTGAAAATATTGAAGCAGCTTTAGCAGGAGATAAAACACTTCCTTCTCTTCGTGGTGGTGTAGAATGGGCTGCAAGAAGACTGTCAAGAAAATTTACTTTAAAGGTAATTATGTCAGATGACGATGGACAAGGAGATTATTTATATTTTATAGAAATATTCACCACAGGAGGAGCAAGGATAACTGAAGAATATATTGAATGTTTAGATATTGAAAAGTGTGATTATATTACCAAAATTAGAATAAAAAATTTCAGAAATGATCATAGAAGTGGCTTGAAACAGTCGGGAGCTTTGATAACAAAGGACTTGTCTTTTAGCGGTATTAATTATGACGAGGATGAATCTGGATTACATCTAGATGGTGGTGAGGAGGCTGAAAATAAGTTTTTAAATTTACAAAGTGAATTTAAAAATTTTGTTTTTCCTATGCTAGAAAATATTTTAATCCTAAATCCCATTCCTTCCAAAATGCGCGATTTTTTACGACTTTCTGAAAATCTAGAAAGCGATGGTTCAAATATAGCTGGAGTATTAGCAGGATTACCAGATGATAAAAAAGCAGAAGTTGAAAATACGCTATCTGAATATTTAAAATATTTACCAGAAGGTGATATTAAAAAAGTATGGGCAGAAAAAGTAGGAAGATTGGGTACAGATGCTATGCTTTACTGTCAAGAAGAATGGAAACCAGGAGAAATAACAGAAATTGATGCGAGAAGTATGTCAGATGGAACATTACGCTTTCTAGCCATTCTCACAGCATTATTAACTCGTCCTGAAGGTAGTCAAATTGTCATAGAAGAAATAGATAATGGTTTACATCCTTCCCGTGCAGCACTACTGGTAAAAATATTAAAAGAAATTGGCAGTAAACGCAATATTGATATTTTACTCACCACCCATAACCCAGCTTTATTAGATGCGTTCGGTCCCGAAATAGTTCCCTTTGTAGTTGTCGCACATCGAGATTCAGAAACAGGAGAAAGTAAACTTACCCTTTTAGAAGATATTGACAACTTCCCCAAATTATTTGCATCTTATTCCTTGGGACAAATGACAACTAAAGGCGCAATTGAACGCAGCCTTTCTCATGGGGAGTAATTAAAAATATGAGAAAAGTTTTATTAATAGATACATCTTTATTGTGTGTTTGGTTAAAAGTTCCAGGTAAAGAAACTACTGGTAATAATAAATGGGACTTTGAACTTGTTAACGAGAAAATTCTCACAGAAATTGAAAAACGAACAACCTTGGTACTTCCATTAGCCACAGTGATAGAAACAGGAAATCATATTGCTCAAGCTAAAACTACAAATTCAGATAGTAAAAGAATAACATCAGAAAAATTCGCCGAAATTATGATTGCTGCTGCTGACGAAAAAAGTCCTTGGGTTGCTTTTCGTGAACAAATTGTATTATGGGAAGCGGAAGGATTAAAAAATTTAGCAGAAAAATTTCCTAATCAAGCTGTAGAAAAAACTTCTATGGGAGATGCGAGTATTGTAGTCTTGGGTTGGTATTATCACCAAAAAGGTTTTCATGTAGAATTTCTGACAGATGATAATCGTTTAAAATCTCAAGAACCACCACAGCCTCACCCACCGACACGCCGCAGTAGTCGCGGAAAATGATGAGAGTATTAAATAGATTCATCTGCAAATGGCGGAAAACCCTACAGCCTAAATGCCAACAATGGCTTTCATAGATTTGTTAGACTAAACACACCAGGATTATTTCAGTTACATCTATAGATAACGCCAGCAGACGAGGCACTTCATGCTTACAAACACCCTACTTCTCTCGAATCAACTCCCCAGTTTACAATATTCGTCCACCACAGAACGCTTCGATGACACTTGGGAAGCCCCCCTGGCAACCCTTTTAGGACTAGGACGCGCCGCTGGGGCAGATTTTGTAGAATACTTCCTAGAACGCCGCAACTACATTAGTTGTCTAGCGGAAGATGACACCATTACTAGCATTTCCCCCAGTTTAGCTACTGGTGCAGGAGTGCGCGTATTTCGCGGTAAAGCTGACTGCTACGTTAGCACCAATAACCTCACATTTGCGGGTTTAAAAGCAGCTTTAGAAAAAGCACTTTCTATTTTGGGACTACAATTACCAGGTCCTAGTGGTTTCATTCCCGAAATCAACCTAGAATTACTCAGAGACTACGCCAGCAAACGCGGTAAAGACGGTTGGCTACCCTTATGTAGTTCTATCCGGGAAATGGGAGAAGTCCTCCTTGATGGTACAGCCCAACTGAACAAAAAAGCTACCCACGTCCAATCTCGCCGCGCTTCCTACTTCCGTGACTGGCAAGAAGTATTAGTTGCTGGCAGTGATGGTACATTTGCTCGTGATATCCGCCTTACCCAGTCCGTGGGCTTTAATCTGCTTTGTGCTGACGGTGCTAACCGTTCCTCTATTGCTGAACGGGCGGGTAATACCAGTGACGCTAACTTCCTGAGAACCTGGGATTATCAACAAGCCTCCGAACAAATCGCCGAATCTGCTGGTAAAATGCTGTACGCAGATTACGTAGAATCAGGAACTTACCCCATTATCATGGCCAATCATTTTGGCGGTGTAATTTTCCATGAAGCCTGTGGACACCTTTTAGAAACCACCCAAATTGAACACAAAACCACACCATTTGCCGATAAAAAAGGTGAAAAAATTGCCCATGAAAGCCTGACCGCTTGGGACGAAGGACGGGCAGAAAATGCCTTTGGGACTATTGACATGGACGATGAAGGAATGCCCGCTCAAAGAACATTATTAATTGAAAAAGGCATTCTCAAAAACTTCTTAGCGGATAGAACCGGTTCAGTGCGGACTGGACACCCCAGAACAGGTAGTGGCCGCCGTCAAAATTACACCTTTGCTGCCGCTAGTCGGATGCGAAATACATACATTGATTGTGGTGAACACACAACAGAAGACCTATTTGCCTCCGTTGATAAAGGCATTTATTGTAAGAAAATGGGAGGCGGTAGTGTCGGACCTACTGGTCAATTTAACTTTAGCGTTGATGAAGCTTACCTAATAGAAAATGGTAAAATCACTAAACCATTAAAAGGTGCTACCCTCATCGGTGAAGCTAAGGAAATTATGAACAAAATTTCCCTATGTTCCCAAGATTTAGAACTAGCTCCCGGCTTTTGTGGTTCAGTTAGCGGTAGCATTTACACCACAGTTGGACAACCCCATATTAAGGTTGATTCTATTACTGTTGGTGGCAGATAACTAAATTTTAGATTTTAGATTTTGGATTTTGGATTGTGAATGAGCAACAGTTTAAGACCAGAACAAAACAACTTGCATTAAGAGTCATTCGTCTAGTTGAATCATTACCGACAACTAAAACTGCTGATGTTATTGGTAAACAAGTTTTGCGCTCTGCTACTTCTGTAGGTGCTAATTATAGATCAGCTTGTCGTGCTAAGTCTACGGCTGACTTAATTGCTAAACTTAGTATTGTAGAAGAAGAAGTTGATGAAACTCTTTACTGGTTAGAACTCCTGATTGAATCAAGATTAATAACCGGAGAAAAACTTAACAATTTAATGCAAGAAACTAGCGAAATTCTGGCTATGACAGTTGCTTCAATAAAAACTCTCCTACAAAAACCCAAATCATAACATCCAAACTCCAAAATCTAATTTCTAAAACAGTTCTTTATGGAATCCAAAATCTAAAATCTAAAATCCAAAATTCATTCACCATGTCTAACATTCAACAAATCGCCACCTACGCCCAAGAAAATGCCGCCAAACTCGGCATTAAAAAATTCGATATTTACGGCTCAACTGTGGATGATACCAGCGTTCAAGTTGACCAAGGTGAACCCAAACAAGTTAAAGCTTCTAATCGTTCTGGGGTGACAGTTCGGGTCTGGAATGAAGAAAATACCATGGGTGTTACCAGCACCACAGATGTAGATGATAAGGGATTAGAATTAGCTCTAAAAACAGCTTATGAAGCCAGTTTTTTTGGTGTGAAAGAAAATATTCCTGATTTTAGTCCAGAAGCAACTATTCCCATTCCTGATAAACATCAAGAAAAAGCCCTGCAAGCACCTGTTTCTGAATTAATAGAAAAGCTATTAGTAGCAGAAAAAGAATTAATGGCAACTCATCCTGCTATTACCAGTGTGCCTTATAATGGTTTAGCACAAAGAGATATTGACAGATTTTATCTCAATAGTGAAGGTGCGTTAAGAACTGAATCTCATTCTTTAGCTTCTATTTATTTGTACAGCAAAACTGAAGAAGAAGGTAAAAAACCTCGCAGTGCCGGGGCTTATCGAGTTAAGGAAAGTGTAGCTGATTTAGATATTGCCGGTTGTATCAAAGAAACCGCCCAGAAAACTATCAGTCATTTGCATTATGAAAAAATCAAAACTGGTAAGTATCAAGTAGTTTTTTCTCCTGAAGCTTTTTTAAGTTTGTTGGGCGCTTTTTCTAATTTATTTAACGCTCAAAGTATTCTGGATAATCAAAGTTTATCAAAAGTTGATGATATCGGTAAAGCAATTGCTTCACCTTTACTGTCAGTTTATGATGATGCTTTACACCCCGCTAATATTGGTGCAGAAAGTTTTGATGGTGAAGGTACTCCTACTCGACAAATTAAGTTAATAGAAAAGGGCATTTTAACTAGCTTTTTGCATAGTGCGGGAACTGCTAAACGGTTAAATGCTCAACCTACGGGTAATGCTAGTATTGGCGCGAAAGTCAGTGTCAGTCCTAATTTTTATCACGTTTTTGCAGCAGAAAATCCTGAGCAAGAATTGAGTTTAGAAACTGCGGAAAATGTGATTTTAATTGATGATTTACAAGCTCTTCATGCGGGTGTTAAGGCTTTACAAGGTTCTTTTTCTTTACCTTTTGATGGTTGGTTAGTTAATAAAGGTGAGAAAATTAGTATTGAGTCCGCAACGGTAGCTGGTGATTTTTTGGAACTTCTCAAATCTATTGTTTATGTGGAGAAAGAGGTGGAATTAACACCAGGAGGAGTTGCTCCCAGAGTTTGGGTGAGTGAACTTTCTATTACTGGAGATTAATATCTTTTTCACTCTGTGCGTCTGCGGTTTAAAGATATTTTATCGAACCACAGAAGCACAGAGGACACGGAGGAAGAAGGTTAAGAAGGAATTTTTTTATGGTTAATTCTTTGATGTAACCAAGCTATGGCTGCTCCGGTGGTTTCTGCTAAGATGCTAATGAGCCGATAAAGAGCGATCGCACTAATTACTAAAGCCGCCGGAAAATGATATTGTAATAGTAATATGGCTATGGTTTCAAAAACGCCTAAACCACCGGGCGCTCCCGGCATAACTAATCCCATTACCCAAGCACAACTAAAAGTGCCGAATAATAAGGGTATTTGCTGCCAAGTTAAGGAATTTATCGCTAACATAGTTAAAATGAATCCAGCCCCACGCAACCCTAAAAAAACTATTTCTCCTAATAAGGGTTTCACAGGGTAGCGGTTGATTCTAAAACTATCTATTAACTGGTTTTCTAGGTGAGATTTTTTATTTTTCCACCTGTCTAAAAGTTGAATGACTGGATTTAAAAATCGAGGATGAAGTATACCCAAAACAATTATTAAACCCAATAATTGCAGCATAACTAAATTAATTTTCCAATTATTTATATTTACAACAATTTGACTAGCAAATAAAACAATAATAATTAAAGCGGCTGCTAACATTAAGAGTGGTTCTAATAAAACACTCAAAGTAGCAATATTAGTAGTAATATTAGCGTTTTTTGCTGACATAATTCGTCCATAATAATGCCAGACATTCCCAGGTAAATATTTAGCAATATTCGTTTTTAAATAAACTTGAATAAACTCCATGGAAGATACAGATTGATTTAACTCCTTTAGCACCCAAGTCCAAACCCAACCCGCCCAAATATGTGCCAATAAAGTTACACCCGTAGCAGTACCTAATATTAACCAGCCGGTGATATTAATCCGAATAGCACTAACTCCCAACCAATTATCTTTGAAGGCTTTTAATAAAAAAAACAGCGTTCCCCCTAAAATCAACCACCGGAAAATTTTTTTCATTTTTTATTTGTGAAAATTGTAAATATCGAGAATTACCTATTTTTAAAACTAGGCACAATACCCGTAATAATATATTACTCTTTTGGGGTAGGCTTCTAGCCTACCCATTTTCTATTTAATCATTTATACCTTGTTAATTTTGATATTTTAAATACCAACTTTCTAATGCCAAACGATAAATTTCTCGCCAAGGAATATTATTTTTTCCTGCTAAAACTGCACAATCTTCATATTCAGGCTGGACATTTGTAATTACCTTTTCTGTCGCTTTTTCTCTCCAGGCCACTTTTACTGATATTGTCCCATAAATAGTTTCCACTTTTTGCATTTCTCTATGTAAAATTGATCGTTGTTCAGTAGTGCGACGAATCCCTAAAGTGCTGGTTTCTCGAAATAACACCGCTTCACAATTATCTAATTTATCTGGATGACAAATCACAGTTAACAAAATTCCGGGACGAGATTTTTTCATTCCTATCGGTTGGGTAAAAACATCCAGCGCCCCAGCAGCAAATAAAGCCTCAAATAAATAACCGAATACTTGGGGATTTAAGTCATCTATTTGAGTTTTTAATACAGTAATGGTTTCCAAATTTGGGGAATGTTCCACAAAATCAGAATTATCAGTCTGTAAAGACTCACTTTCACCAAACCAAAGCCGTAGTATATTCGGAACGGGTAAATCTAGAGAACCTGCCCCTAATCCTACCTGTTTGATAGTCATTGGTGGCGGTGAACCAAAGTCCTGCACTAAAGTAGTAGTAATCGCTGCCCCCGTCGGTGTTACCAGTTCTCTATCAATACCATTGCTATAAACTGGACAACCCCGCATTTCCCACAATTTTAACACCGCTGGCACTGGTACTGCCATTCGTCCATGGGACGCATGAACAGTTCCACCCCCCGTAGGGAAAGCCGAACAGTATAGCAAGGGAAAGCCCTGCTGATTGCTGTCAATACCCAACCAATCCAATCCTAAGCAAGTACCAACAATATCCACAATCGCATCTACAGCACCTACTTCATGAAAATGAACTTTTTCCGGTGCAATGCCGTGAACAGCCCCCTCAGCTATTGCCAAACGTCGGAAAACAGCTAAACTCCAAGCTTCCACCCGCTTTGGTAACTTGCCATTGAGAATCATCTTCTCTATTTCTGGTAAATGACGGCCATGGTGATGATCATGTTTATGTTTATGATGATGGTGATGATCTAATAAATCAACATGAACTTTAGTCGCCTCTTGAGTTTGCCGGTGGACAAATTCTGCCCACAGTCGGTATTCTTGCTCAATTCCCAAACTATTGAGTTTTTCTACTAAATACTCCACAGGCACACCTAAACTGACTAACGTTCCTAAGCACATATCGCCAGCAACCCCTGTTGGACATTGAAAATAAGCAATTTTATTCATAAATTTATTAGTCCGTTGTGCGTTATCCGTTGTCAGAAGAAAGAAGGAAAACTTTTACCCATTACCCATTACCCATTACCAACCCTATTATGGCCAAAATATTCACCATTCATCCTGATAATCCTCAAAGTCGCCGAATAGAGGAAATAAAGTTGGCGCTATTAGGTGGCGCTATTATGCTCTACCCTACTGATACAGTTTATGCAATTGGTTGTGATTTGAATGCCAAGTCGGCGGTGGAAAGAGTGCGGCAAATTAAACAGTTAGCAAATGATAAACCCCTGACATTTTTATGTCCCTCACTTTCCAATGTGGCTACTTATGCCTTCGTAAGTGATACAGCCTACCGGATTATGAAGCGGTTAATACCAGGTCCCTACACATTTTTGCTCCCTGCTACCAAATTAGTACCGCGACTAGTGCAAAATCCCAAACGCAAAACCACAGGAATTAGAGTGCCAAATCATAACGTTTGCTTGGCATTACTGGCGGCCTTAGGAAACCCGATTATTTCGACTTCGGCTCAAAGCCAAAGCGTGAATGACGAAGATGAGGAAATAAATGGAGACGGAGTACAACCAATACTGTCACGGGTAGATTTATATGACCATTTAGATAAACTGGTAGATATCATCATTGATACGGCTCAAGAGCCGACATATCAAGTGTCTACCATTTTAGACTTGACCGATGAAGAACCAGTTATTATTCGCAGAGGTTTAGGTTGGGAAGCCGTAGCCACTTGGGTTTAAGGATAAAGTTTAACAAGTACAACCCTTTGTTTTGGACTCGGTTGCGCTAATTTATGATCACCTGACTCCAAGGAAATTGTCATCCTTACGGGTGCTGTAATCCTAATTGATCAAATTATGGCTACGCCACGCAGGCTATAGGCCAATTTTACCATGACTAACCTTTTGGCGATTTGTCCTCAAAGTGAATATCTATTATGCCATCTTTGATTTAGTTGCTAAAAACAAAGCGACACAATTAACAAGCCCTTAACTTGGGAAATTTCCTACAGTATCTAAATTTCAGCCGTCCAGGTGGTGAATCTTCACAGAAAGAATACTCAAAGGTTCTCACTGCCGTGACTGCTCTTAAATACTGTATCTGCATTTGAGTTAAGGTGCAATACCAATTTTACAGAAAAGTCATGAAAGCTAATATCGCCAATCTGTCTAATTCTACATCTGCTTTTAATACCTATATTTCTCTGGAAGAATTGTCTGTTGTCAACAGCGATACATTGGTGCAACTTTTATCCCAGGAAATGCAATCTCAAGTTAAAGCTACATCGATTGGTGTGCAAGATGTCGTCGGGCGCATAGCCAAGGAAGTAGAACGGATATGTGATAAAAGCTCCCGCATCCAAAATTCAGGACAAATTCAGTCTTGGCAAATTACTTTAGGAAGACATCGTTTACAAAAGTGCCTGCGTTACTACCAACTCGGTTCTAGACAAGGACGGGTGGAATTACATAGTAGTTTGGGGGCTATTGTTTATCGTCACGTTGCTGTTGCCGGCTCAGATTTAGGCTTTGACGCTCGTTACAATCTCATTGAAGATTTTTTACAGGCTTTTTATATCGAAGCTATTAAAGCTTTTCGTCGGGAAACCGAATTACCTGAAGATTACACCCCCCGGACTCAGTTACAAGTGGCCGAGTATATGGCTTTTACAGAACAGTATGCCAAACGCCGGATTAATTTACCAGGTGGAGCTAATCAACAGTTAATTGTTTTACGCGCTCAAGGTTTTGCCCGTCGTCAACCTCAAGAAACTACTGTAGATATTGAAATGGCTGTAGATTCTGCGAAAACGGAAGAAGCGGAATCTTATCAGCGTAATGTGGCTGTGCAGCAAATTCGCTCACAAATGATTGCTAAACCTGGTTTTGACCCTTCTGAGGAGTCGGAACGCAATCGAGTAATTACGGAATTAATGAAATATCTGGAGTCTCAAGGACAATCTGATTGTATGGATTATCTGACTCTTAAACTTCAGGATCTCTCTGCACCGGAAATTGACCAAATTCTCGGTTTAACTAGTCGTCAACGCGATTATTTACAACAAAGATTTAAGTATCACGTTGAGAAGTTCGCTAAACAGCACCAATGGCAATTAGTTCATCAATGGTTGGGCGCTGGTTTGGAACACAAGTTAGGTCTATCTTCTCAGCAATGGGATACTTTTTGGCATCAACTCACACCACAACAACAGCAAATTTTTGAGTTGAAAACTGCTTGTCAAAGTGATTTACTTATCTCTAAAGCTGTTCAATGTACTCCTAAACAACTCCAAAAACGCTGGACTCAAATGTTAGAACTAGCATGGTCTATTCGTAATGGTCATGCTGAACCTAAGAGCAATTAAATTTAATTCGGTAAGTTGGGTTGACGCAAGGAAACCCAACAAAATCATGTAAATGTTAAATGTCACAATGTTGGGTTTCACTTTGTTCTACCCAACCTACAATTTTATTACCACAAGTAACAAACTAGCAACTTTAGATTTTAGTAGGACTTACGCACGAGTCACGGAATAACGAACCACTCCAGGCACAGAGGTCACGGATAAATGGGGGTTTAGGGAGAGATATTTTGCGTAAGTCCTGTTTAGCTAGAAATTAATATAGTTGTTTTTCAGTACAAAGGTATCATATTATTTTTATCGTAGTTTAGAAAAATTAAAAATTCTTATGAGTTAATCACGCCTTACTACTGCTTTTATGGAATGCTATAATAGGTATGACTTTTAGTAGGGGGGTTAAGCATGACTATGACTCAGGGTAGAAAAGCAGCTAAGGCCGGCAGTGTCTTAGAGACAACTGTAGAAGGGACTTTGTTAGGTCATAAATATGCCCAGGTAGGTTCTGATTTACCAGAAAAAAAACGCCTTGAATGTCTTTTAAACTCGAATCAATTACTCAAAAGATATGCAAAGCAAGTTCATATTGGAAAAGGAATTTATGGTAGCGAAATAACTGTAGACTTTTATATTATTAATTCTACCTCAATCTCCGATGGGCTAATTATTGAATGTAAATGGCAGAATAGCAGTGGTTCAGTTGATGAAAAACTACCCTATCTCAATTTGAATATTCAAAATTGCTATCCTGTACCAGCCCTTGTATTAATTGATGGCGGTGGCATGAAGTCAGGAGCAATTAACTGGTTAAAAACACAAGTTAATACGAATAAAAATCTCCTAGGTGTTTATGATTTGAGTTCATTTATTGCCTGGGCTAACAATAATAATCTCTAATAAGAAGTTACTAATAATTCATTTATTTTTCCTCGTTTTTGACCATGAGAATTAATTGACCTTGCTGCTAATATAGTATGAATATTAAACCCAGCATAAAGCTCACGAACAAATGGACAATCAGAATTAGATAGCATAACTTTTACACCTTTATTAGCTAATTTACTAAAAATATCCCTCAGTTTTATTTGTTGATTCTCATCAAAACAAAAATTACTATAAGCTGTAAAATTGCTAGTTCTATTTAGAGGATAATAGGGGGGATCAAAATAAACAAAGTCATTACTACCAATTGGATAATTTAAAACCTCATCAAAATTCCCTTGTTTAATTTCTACATTCTTGAGTGCAAACGACGCTAATTTTAAAACTTCTTCCTGACAAATACCAGGATTTTTGTATTTCCCCACAGGAACATTAAATTTACCCTGAGAATTAACCCGATAAAGTCCATTAAAACAAGTTTTATTCAGATAAATAAACCGAGCCGCCTTTTCTAAATCTGTCCCACCATGATGATTTCTTGCATCATAATAATAATCTGAATTATGCTTAATTTGATGATATTGCAACAGAGTTATTAACTCTCCCAAATTATCTCTAACGCACCGATAAGTAAGAATTAAATCTGCATTAATATCAGTTAAAACCGCTTGAAATGGTTGCAAATAGAAAAAAACTGCTCCACCACCTAAAAATGGTTCATAGTAAGTTTCGTAATGTTTAGGAAAATAGTCTTTATATTGCGAAATTAATCTAGTTTTACCCCCAGCCCACTTTAAAAATGGCCGTGGGTAAATTTGTTGAGGAATTTGACTTACCATCTACTTACTGTTAAAATAAAAACCAAATTAATCTAAGTTATCTATTCCCTGTTCCTTCCCGCTCCCTGCTATATGATGGTTATATTGGTTATATATTATAATCAGAGTAGGTAAAGAACACAAAAACAAACTTGCATTATATCACAAGGCGGTTTAAATTCAAATGTTTGATGGATTTTGGGATAACGTCTTCCGCTACCCTCGTTACTTGGTTAGTATCGTCTTAGGTATTTTTCTCAACACTTTTGAGCCGCTGTTTCCTCTGTTGAAACGTCCTGTGACACTGATTGCTATTTTAGGCTTTTTTGCTGGTGGTCTTTTTTTCGTAACCCTTACTCTCCGGGCTATGTTGGGGTTAAATACAATCTAGACTAGGGAAAGAAAAAGTTTTAGTCTATTGGACTTTTACTCTTGATTTAATCACATCAAGCACAGTCCACTCTAACTTACATTTAGAATCATGTTATCAAAACTTTGTGAGAAGGCGGAATTTATATGGCTACAAATCGCCGCGTTTCCCGCGTTGCTGAATTAATTAAACGGGAAGTTAGCCAAATGCTACTCAACGGGATTAAAGACGACCGTGTGGGTACGGGAATGGTGAGTGTCACGGATGTGGATGTTTCTGGAGATCTGCAACACGCCACAATCTTTGTCAGTATTTATGGGACCGAGGAAGCTAAAGCGGAAACAATGGCAGGTTTAAAATCTGCTACAGGTTACGTCCGCAGTGAACTTGGGGCGAGAATTAGATTACGGCGCACTCCAGAAGTGCTATTTGTTGAAGATAGGTCTATAGAAAGAGGCACTAAGGTGCTGAGTTTATTAAACCAACTTCAGCAGCAACGGACATTGTCAAGTATAGATGAGGTGGCAGAAGAAATGGTTGAATGATTCAAAACTGACCGGAATATAGAGAAATCTTGATATTATTGGTTGTAGGACTTACGCATGAGTCACGGAATAACGAACCACTCCAGGCACAGAGGTCACGGAGAAATGGGGGTTTAGGGAGAGATATTTTGCGTAAGTCCTGGGTTGTTCTGGAGTAATTAAGATCATGCTGCGATTAATTTAGAAAAAGAAGCGGTCAGGTTGACGGTGGTAGCCTGGGGACTGGATAGTGATATTGTTAGCTTATGTTAGCTTTTTGGGATCAGATCATCTTCCCTATTTTTAAATAATTAAAGGTGTTGTAGATCCTGTATCCTGGGATAGATGTCAAATCCCATAAATACACCTAAACTAGTACAGTTAACGTTAGAACAAGTCCAGTATAGTTTTAATAGTTTTTTCATAGATTAATGTAGAAGTTGTTGAAAATGGAAATATTTAGGTTTGAATAGTAAAATTAGTTTCTTTTATCTTGGGAATATGAAATCCAAATACCATAAATGTCATATTTTCTTGACAAATTTAACATTTCTTTAGATAATTTAGAAGTGTATAGCGTCAAAATGATAATAGTTCCGTATAGCAAACTACAAAACCCTGGATACAGGTTTAATTATTGCCATCTTTGTTCCTAGTTCCTAGCGAATAATGGGAACGCTTTCTAAATGTAATTTTGTGAGTAAAAAACCATGACTGTAAATACGGTGCCTTCTATCAATTACAATTACTATTCTCTGAATGTTATCCAGGACGAAGCCCGTCGACTGGTAGAAAGGGGAATGGTTGGCCGTCAGCAACCAATATATACACTTTGCCAATTTATACCTGCTAGGGAGTGGGTTTGCGTTGAATGTGAATTAGAAAAATGTGATTTTTTACTCCGTGATCGTATCGGTGATTTAATCGGCCGCGAAGAATGGGATAACGATTAATCTAGTCTTTATTTAATAAACTGCTGTTATTTTTAACTGTACTTGTTTGTAGTTTCTGGCTACAGGCAAGTATATTTTTTGATTTTAATTTATTTACTACTGGGTATTTCTGGAAGGGTTTTCTCACGCCAAAGCGCAAAGGCGCGGAAAGGAAGAGGAAATAAATTCCGTGAACATTTTATGGTAGCAATAAATATAGTTTATGTAGGGATAGGAATAGCTGTTATCCCCACATAAACACTTTTTAACGCAGAATATAGCAATATATATGCTGCGATATGATTATTTGCGCTTGCTAGTGCTACGTCGGGCTGCGCGGGTTTCGTCTTCGAGACGACGACGGTCGCGCCAATCTGCTAATGTTAGGTAAACAACACCACCAGTGACTCCTACCAGCAGCACTACGCCAAATAAGGCTAAAATACCCAAAAATGGACTTTCCACGATTCCTCTATAGTCCGTTGCGTCCCCAAACTACCATAGAAATCGACCAAGTAAACACAACTAACAGTGATACCCAACCCAGTGTCAAAATCATAGTTCTACTTTTCAAATAATTACAAAACGTCTCTAATATTTATCATACTGGGAAAACGCGGTTGATTCATTAACTATATTCATAGCAGGTTTGGCAATATCATGGAACTAATGGCAGAACGGTTAGAATCCCTAAAAGCGGGAGTAATTGGTAGTATATCTTTAGGTTTAGCTTTCCTTAGCACTAGCTTGATTAATGTTTTATGGCTGTATAAGTATTTTTCCTTGGTTGGTTATCATACCATTAATATGGTAAGTTTACAGGTGTTATTAAGTGGTGTAATAGCAGGGTTTTCTGGGTTTCTATTTGGTGTCACCTACCGTTATATTATCCGCGTAGATACAAATCCTCACCTGAAAACTGGGGGAATTTTGGCTTTTGGTTTAGTGCGGGGATTAACTCAAATCGAAGTTGGCTGGAATATAAATAATCCGCTTTTGCCTTTTTTAATCTTAGTAGCAGAAAGTATATTGTGGTTTGCCCTGGCGGCTTTTGCTTTAGATACTGCTATTTTACGAAAATGGCTTAAACCGTTTTCATGAATTTATAAATAACATACAGCAAGTAGCTTTGAGTGAGGTACACTTTGTGCGGGCATCTTGCCCGCACCACAAAAGTTTTATCATTAATATCTGTACTTCATAATATCGGAAACTGCTGTAAAAATAATATCCCCAACTTCTTTGAGAAGTCGGGGATATATCAAGTTTAGCAAATTTTGTTCAAAACTCAAATAGGAGTCTTATATGTTATCGAAAAATTACAGAATATCCCAGAAGTGGAGAAAGCCTTGACCGGAAAATAGTTCAATTAAAGCTGCTGCTAAAAAACCAATCATTGCTAAACGGCCATTCCAGATTTCTGCTTCCGGTGTGAAACCCCAACGCCAAGCATTGCGGTCAGTAGCTACAGGTGTAGTAGCTGTTTTTGTTGCATTAGTCATGGTTAGCACTCCAATTAGGATTTACTAAGCTATATTGCTTTATGTAAATAAATATAACAAATTTATTCAAAAATGCAACATTGTATTATTGTATTAAAATTCTTCAGACAACGTGGTCGGGTTCTAAAGCGCAGGGATAAGCAGAATCCCCCGTTTCTACCTGAATAGTAGCGTGTTTGATCCCAAAATGGTGTTCAAGTTTCCGACAAACTTCCCATAAAAAAGCATCACCAGGATAGCCTTCTGGCATGACTAAATGAACCGTGAGTGCCGTTTCCGTCGTACTCATAGCCCAGATATGAAGATCGTGAATTTTTGATACTCCAGGACGTTCCATTAAGTAATTTTTCACAGCCCGCAACTCAATTCCTGCTGGTACTCCATCAAGTGCCAAATTTATAGAGTCCCTAAGTAATTGCCACGTACCAATCACGACAACGACGACAACAATTAAACTTACCAATGGGTCAAGCCACACCCAATGGGTGAATAAAATAGCAATCCCCGCTACCACCACTCCCAAGGATAGCAACGCATCCGCAGCCATGTGTAAGAATGCTCCCCGAATATTCAAGTCACTTTTGCGTCCTGACATAAACATCATTGCCGTCAAAGTATTGATGATAATTCCCACCATGGCAACACCAATAATAGTTTCACCTGATACAGAAGTAGAATCATTAAAGCGGCGGATAGCTTCCCAGCCAATAGCACCCATAGACAAAAGTAAGACCACAGCATTTGTTAAAGCGGCCAAAATTGAAGAAGCACGTAAACCATAGGTATAGCGGTGGCTGGGAGGACGACGGGACAGGGAACTTGCACCCCACGCTAGGAGGAGTCCCAATACATCACCCAGGTTGTGACCAGCATCAGCAAACAAAGCCAGAGAGTGTGCTAAATAACCATAAGTTATTTCACAGAGGACAAAACCTAAATTAAGTACAGTACCAATAGCAAAAGCACGAGTAAATGTTGCCGGAGCGTGACTGTGATGATGGTGTCCATGTCCATGGTGATGATGGTGTTCGTGGTGGTTGTCCTGTGTCATAACTGATAAATAAACAACAAAAAAACTGAAAAATTCCCAACTCTCACTCTCCGCGCCTTCTGCGCCTCTGCGTGAAATAAATCTTCATTAAACATCTACTTCCACCACAGCAATAATTTTCTCATCTCGATTGAGTTGACAAATACTTTCACCTTTAGTATCTTTGCTGAAGCTAGGAATTATATCCACAGATACCCGAATTACCCGGTCTTTATTGGTCATGAGTGCGACTTCTCTCCCTGGTTTTACTTGTACCATTGCCGCTAAATTGTCTGTTTTGTTATGAAATTTTAAAACTTGGATACCTAAATCTCCCCGATTTGCAACCCTCAACTGATTAGCAGTCGAGGATATTGCAGTGGCAAATCCTTCTTGAGTTACTAGTAATAATTTGTGATCTTGATTAAGATTGACACAACCAACCATTTGCTGATTTTTTAAAAGGCGGAATGCTTGTAATCCCATAGCAGCGCGACCCATAATCGGTAGTTGTTCATCATTAACGGGAAACCTCAACAAACGACCGCTAGAACTCGCCAAAATTATATGTTGTCCGCTAGTAATGAATTGAGTAAAAGCTAATTCATCATTATCCTTCAGCTTTAAAATTGTAATGCCTCGCCGGGAAAGATTCACAAATTCTGATAAAGATAGGCGTTTAATACGTCCTTCTTTGGTCAACAACACCATTTCCTGGGTTTCGGGTTTTTCTGGGAGCAAGAAACGGCTAATGACACCTTCTGTGTTACCTTGGGCAGTATTGGTAAGCATGGTAATTAATGGCGTTCCCCTGGCTGCACGTCCTGTAGTGACGGGAATATCTCCCACAGTAATGGGGTAAACTTTACCACTGCTGGTAAGGATTAATAAGTCTTTGTGGGTATTAGTTAATTCGGTTTGAATAATGAAATCATGGTCTAACAACCCATTCTCCCCTCTTGATTTTTTGCTACTAGGAGAAATACGGCGCACATAACCCCGTTGAGTGACTTCTAAAATCGTTTCTTCAGTGGCCAGTTTTGCCACCTCTGTTTTGATTTCTTTCTTCTCCTGACTCCCTACTCCTGTTTTACCTTTCTCTCCTGAAACAGGGTTTTCTTTAGTGTTAACTATTTTGGTGCGTCGCGGATCATTGTATTTACGTTTGAGCGATCGCAAATCCTTTTTTAAAGCTTTGAGTAATTCCTGTCTATCTTCCAGTAATTTCCGCAATACGCTAATCTCGCGGTTAAGTTGGTCAAATTCCTCTTGTAAGTTTTGTTGCTCTAAACTGGTGAGACGACGTAATGGCATGGACAGAATTGCATCCGCTTGTAAATCGCTCAAATCTAGGCGGCTACAAAGTGTCATTTTGGCTGTACTTCCGTCCGCAGCTTGCCGTAATATAGTGATGACATCATCCAAATTTGATAAAGCTTTGAGTAATCCTGAGAGGATATTAACCCGATTTTCTGCTTTTCCCAATTCATAACTGTAGCGACGGTTGAGAGTATGTTCTCGAAACTTGAGAAATTCCTGCAATAGTTGTCGTAAGCTTAATTGGCGGGGTTGTCCATCAACTAAAGCCAATAGAATCGCGCCAAAAGTCGTTTGTAAAGCCGTTTGCTGATACAGATTTTGAAGCAGTTCTTGTGAATTTGTATCGCGTTTAAGTTCAATAACTACGCGCATACCCTCCCGATCACTTTCATCTCTAATGTCAGAAATTCCCTGTAAACGACCTTGATTGACTAAATCGGCGATTTTTTCAATCCAACCAGCCTTATTAACTTGAAAAGGCAGTTCTGTAACTATTAAGGCTGTGCGACGTTTACCCCCCCTAGTGGCAGGAATTTCCTCCACTGTTACTATACCCCGCAGGACAATACCGCCCTTACCAGTGGTATAGGCTTCTTTAATTCCCCCATGATCAACAATTTCCCCACCTGTGGGAAAGTCAGGACCGGGAATTAATTGAAATAATTTTTCATCACTTAAATCAGGATTGTCAATTAAAGCAATTAAACCATCAACAATTTCCCCCAAATTATGGGGAGGGACATTTGTAGCCATTCCTACAGCAATTCCCGCACAACCATTAAGTAATAAAAATGGTAATTGAGCCGGTAGTACCGTTGGTTCTTGTTGGGAATTGTCAAAATTACCCGTAAAATCCACAGTTTCCTCAGCAATTTCCGTTAACATTCCCTCCTGTCCCACAGGAGCGAGGCGGGTTTCCGTATAACGCATGGCTGCTGGCGGGTCATTATCAACACTGCCAAAATTACCATGTCCTCCCAGTAAGGGATAACGGCTGGAAAAGTCTTGTACTAAGCGCACTAAAGCATCATAGACAGATTGATCACCATGAGGATGGTACTTACCTAGAACATCTCCCACCACACGGGCGCATTTTCGATAAGGCCTATCTGGCGTTAAACCCAGTTCGTGCATAGCATATAAAATACGTCTATGTACTGGTTTTAAGCCGTCACGGACATCTGGTAAAGCTCGCCCCACAATCACACTCATGGCATATTCTAAGTATGACCGTTGCATTTCGGTGTGCAGGGCGGTGGTGATTACCTGTCCTTTAGAGAGAAGGTTTAACTGTTTTGCCATGAAGTTTTTCCCTGAATTTTCCCTGAATTTTCACTACACAACAGTCGCTAAAAGATAACATACCCCGCAATTTACCATCACGGATTAAATAGAAATACTCACACAATCTTAATAGTCATGAAGATAAAAAGCAGTAGTATTATCCTTGATGGGATCTTTGTAGCTTATAGATTATTAAAAATACAATAGACATTGCCCAGGTGTTAACTCTATGAGTATAAAGTTTCATGAAAACAGTTCTAATTGTCGACGATGATTTAATTAATGCTCGCGTTTTTTCTAAAATTCTGACTAAACGCGGCGGTTTGAGTGTAAAACATACAGAAAATGTGGAAGAGATTCTCAAAATTGCCCTGTCAGGAGCGGCTGACTTAATTTTAATGGATGTCTCTCTGTCCCGTAGTGTATATCAAAGTAAGTCCGTTGATGGGATCAAAATTACCCAAATGTTGAAATCTGACCCACAAACGGCTAAATTACCAGTGATTTTAGTGACAGCACACGCAATGGAAGGAGATCGAGAAAATTTTTTGAAACAAAGCGGTGCTGATGGTTACATTTCTAAGCCTGTAGTTGATCATCAACAGTTTGTTGACCAAATTTTAGGACTCTTACCACAAGCATAATTAGGTCATGAGTAATTTTATCTACTCCTTACCCCCTACTCCCTGGACTTTTGTTTGATTAGGGCGTTGGCGCTTGTCTGAGCTCCTGTAATGCTGATTTAACCTCCGGTAATTCTAAGAACTTTTTGGCTTCTAAAAGTAACCGTTCACCCCAAAGATTCTCTTTGAGAAAATCTAAATCAGCATAACGGGAATCAATGCGGAGTGCAGATACTCCCATTTTTACCCCTTGCTGGATTTCCCCTTTATTGTAGGTAGCTATTGCTAAAGCTAATAAAGGTTCTGCGGCTTTTTTATCAATCTTAACTGCCGTTTGCCATTGCTGAATTGCTCCCGAAATATCCCCTTGTTGATGTTTGATTAAGCCGATATTATTAATTGCTGGCCAAAACTTTTGATCTTGTTTGACAGCCAAATTGAATTGAGCGATCGCTTCGGGTAATTTATTGAGCATATAATAAGCATTGCCCAAATCAAATAACCCTCCCGAATAATTGGGTTTTAATTTCAAACCTGCTTGATAATCAGTGATTGATCCTTGGTAATCTTTTTTTTGAAACTTGGCTGAACCCAAAGCAAACAGCACTTCAGCATTTTTGGGGTTGAGTGTTTGGGCTTTATTCAGGGTGGTAATAGCTTGATCAAATTCTTTAGTTTGTAGATACAAACTCCCTAGTAACCACCAGACTTTATCATTCTGCGGAGCCAGTTTCACCGCCAATTCGGCTCTGATTAAGGCTGGTTCAATTTGCTGAAACTGAGCTAATTGAGCCGCCTCCCGTGCAAAGTTCAAACCCTGCTTTTCCAACTGTGCGTGATCAATTTGCACTGTATGGGGTATAAACGCTTGAGCATGAGCAGAAGAGGGAATACTCCATAAACTACAAGCAACTAAAAGAGAAACTAACCGAATGTGTTTTGGCACACTACCACCTCCTAGTCCGAATATTGGCATCTTTAGGCTAATCTCACGCTACACTATCACATAGCTTAACAAAATCAGATGGATAGGCCTATTGGTCAGTTGTCAATTTAATTCCGAAATTGGCGGTTTTAGGGGTAAAATCACAATGAAAGTAGTACCTACACCCAGTGTGCTGACTACTTGAATTTGTCCTTGATGATGAGCGATAATGGCTTGAGCGATCGCTAATCCTAATCCTGAACCAGTATTTGTAGTTGAGCAGCTTTTTTCGCTTATATGTGTCCGGGCTGGATCAACTCGGTAAAAGCGGTCAAATAATTTTGGTAGTGCCTCCGTAGGAATACCAATTCCCGTATCACTAACTTTAATTTGTAAATGAGAATTGGTGCAACGCATTCCTCTAACTCGATTTATGCCTTCAATTCTTTCTAGCTCCACTTTTATTACTCCCTGTACAGGAGTATAATGCAAAGCATTACCAATCAAATTTGTAAATAATCTGACTAATTGCTCCCAATTTCCGATGAGAGTAAACCAACTTTCTTGTAATTCAGCATTAACTTCCGTCCCCGGAGAAGCGACTAAATTCAAAACCAAATTAATTTGTTTTTCCCTCGCTACAAGTTGTTGTTCTTCCACCACTTCCATTAATAAAGCATCAAGAGGACAAAGGGAAAATACATCTGTGTTAATTCCACTATCTTGTCTAGCTAAAAATAGCAAATCATTAACTAACTTCCCCATGCGTTGAGTCAGTCTTTCCATGATTTTTAATTGTTGACGATATTGAACAGTATTATTTTCTTCTTTGACTAAATCTAAATCAGCCAAAGCCACCTGGACATTAGTTTGAATTAAAGCAATAGGACTTCTTAATTCATGGGAAGCATCAGCAGTAAATTGTTTTAAACGCTGGTAAGATTCTCCCACAGGTTTCATGGCTTTACCCGACAAAAACCAACCACTAGCTGCTACTGACAATAGCATTAAACTAATTCCTAAAGCCAAATCAAAAATTAATTGTCGGCTAGGTTTTGTCACCTCAAACCAAGGATGACTTACTCGTAAATATCCTAAAACCTGTCTTCCTCTTTCTATTCTTTTGGTAACTTGTCTTAATAATTGTGCAGATTCTGCCCATCCTCCCTTGCTTGCTACTCGCACAGTTTCACCTGTATGATTAGGATGAATAGGAATATTTAATATTTCCGAAAAAGTTGACCACAATAATTCACCAGTAGGACTAAACCACTCTAAATCAATGCGATCATCTTCGGCATTTTCAGCATTATTAGGAAAACTAGATTTTACATTTACTCGCAATTGATGAGGTTGCAGGTTTATCTGTTCAATGACTAAAGAACGCTCGACAACTTCCACCACATGATATAATGTATCATCAACTCTTTCAATTAATGTACTGTGAACATATAAATATACACCACTAGCAAATAATAATAATAAAATCGCAGTTATAGCCGTGTACCAAATCGCTAACCGACGACGAGTTGCTTGAAATAAGTAAATGGACATAAAATTAATATGTAGCAATTCTATTTGAGTCATGAACGGGATTTTCTTGATACCATACAAGTTACACTCAGGATGTTATTATTTTCTGTGAATACTTGCATTCATAATGTATTTTTATACATAAAAATACCATATTAAGAACTTGCTCAAGTTTTTATATCAGGAACTGTAAAAATCTATGCAGTAGCAATTAAGATATTTATATTCATACTTCATAAACAATATCTACTTTATCTAAATGATCATGGCGAAATCAAAAAAAAATCATACCTTTATTAATCTAAGTGATCCACAATACTACATTAACCGGGAGTTAAGTTGGCTAGAATTTAATAACCGGGTGTTACATGAAGCTTGTGATCCTAGAACTCCCCTATTAGAAAGGCTGAAATTTCTGGCCATTTTTAGTTCTAACTTAGATGAGTTCTTCATGGTGCGAGTAGCAGGTTTAAAGCAACAGGTAGAAGCTACTGTTAATTTATTAACACCTGATGGACAGACACCACAAAAACAACTAGATGATATTCGTTCACATCTCAAACCCCAACTGAAAAGACACAACGTGGAATTTGAGAAAGTTCTCCGACCACTTTTAACCCAACGGGGAATTTACATTTTAGATTACATAGAATTGAATCAAAAACAGCGAAATCACTTAAATAATTATTTTCAGGAACAGGTTTTTCCCGTTCTTACTCCTCTAGCTGTTGATCCTAGTCATCCCTTTCCCCACATTTCTAATCTCAGTTTAAATTTAGCAGTGGTGGTCAAAAATCCTGAAACAGACGAGGAGTTTTTTGCTAGAGTGAAAGTTCCCAAAGTCTTACCCAGATTTTTGCCCATACCGCCAGAATTAGCAACCCAGGAAGATTATAACACTATTCACTGGACAGGAGTTCCTTTAGAACAAGCGATCGCCCATAATTTAGAATCCCTCTTTCCAGGAATGATTATTCAAGAATATCACCCTTTCCGTATTACCCGGGATGCTGACTTGGAATTGGAAGAAGACGAAGCAGATGATCTCCTCCTAGCTATTGAACAAGAACTCCGCAAACGCCGCATGGGTGGAAATACTGTCAGGTTAGAAATTCGTTCCCAAACCCCTGTATCAGTTCGTTCTCGTCTCCTCCAGGATTTAGGATTAACTGAAAGCGATGTTTACGAAGTTGATGGTCTTTTAGCACTGCGAGATCTAATGTATTTTCTCGCATTACCCCTACCAGAACTCAAAGATCCCCCGCGTCAATCTGTTGTTCCCTTCCGGTTACAAAGACTTAGAGAACCCAGTATTGATACTGATATCAACGAACCAGAAGAAGGAAAAGACTTTTTCTCCGTAATTCGAGAAAAAGATTTACTAGTGCATCATCCTTATCAATCCTTCTCCGGTACAGTGGTACGCTTTATTACTAGTGCCGCCCAAGATCCCCATGTTTTAGCCATCAAAATGACCCTTTATCGGACTTCTGGTGATTCACCTATAGTCAATGCTTTAATTACTGCGGCGGAAAATGGCAAACAAGTTTCCGTATTAGTAGAATTAAAAGCACGGTTTGATGAAGAGAATAACATTTATTGGGCCAGACGTTTAGAAAGAGTGGGTGTTCATGTTGTTTATGGTTTAGTAGGCTTAAAAACCCATAGCAAAATAGTTCTAGTAGTGCGACGGGAAAAAGATAAAATGCGTCGCTATGTACATATTGGTACTGGCAATTATAATCAGAAAACAGCACGACTCTATACAGATTTAGGCTTATTTAGTTGTCGGGAAGAATTGGGTGCAGATTTAACAGATGTATTTAATTTCTTAACAGGTTATTCTCGCCAAAAATCCTATCGAGAAATTATGGTAGCACCTGTGAATATGCGCGATCGCTTTCTCGGATTAATTCGGCGGGAAATTGCCAATGTCCAAAATGGATTTTCCGGCAGAATTGTTGCGAAAATGAATGCTCTAGTTGATCCACAAATCATTTCTACATTATACGAAGCCTCTCGTATTGGCGTACAAATTGACCTGATTATTCGCGGTATTTGTTGTTTACGTCCCGGAATACCAAATCTCAGCGAAAACATTCGTGTAATCAGCATTATTGGCCGCTTTTTAGAACACTCTCGCATATATTACTTTCACAATAATAGTCAAGAAGAAATATATATCGGTAGTGCTGATTGGATGTGTCGTAATTTAGATCGCCGCGTCGAAGTAATTACACCAATAAAAGACCAAGATATTGCCAAAGATCTACAAGAAATATTAGGAATTATGTTAGCAGATAATCGCCATGCTTGGGAACTACAACCTGATGGTAATTATATCCAAAGATGTCCCGGTGATAACTGTCCAGAAGCCAATTCCCAAAAAACTATTATGTCCATGGCATTACGTTCTACTGGTATTAATTAGAGAATATCTCAAAAAGCTATCTGCAAAGATACAGCATTTTCCGAGATTATGAAGTACAGATATAGGAATCCGGTTTGATTCTGTGAATTTACTTGTGTGGTCAGGGAACAGGGAACTCTTAACTGGGAACAGGGAACTCTTAACTGGAAGAAAGACAGAATTGATACCTACTAATTCTTGTATGGCTACGCCACGCAAGCTATCAAAAATCAAATAGGAGTCCTATATTAATAATAAAAATCTTGTGGTACGGGCATCTTGCCCGTCAAAATCGTACCTCACCCTGATGGTAATTCCCTGTCATACCCAAGGGTAACGCTATTATCAAACCAAAATCCCCTTTGGAACTCAGAAAAAATCAAGGTTTCCAAACCCACGCAAGTGGGTTTTTTCTGTTTAGGTGCGGTTTCTAACCACCAAACTAGTATTAGTGATACTAGATATCAATTTAGACTTTGCCAACTCTCCATAATAGCAAATAATTTAATTTTTCATAAAATCATGATGCGAAAAAGACATGACTAAATCTTTTTTCTGCATAAAAATATTTTTTTAATCACTAAAATTCATCCATAAGATAGAGTGAATTATTTTACTAATAATCATAAACTATAAAAGTTCATACTATTTGCGATTTTAAATTGTCAATAAATTACTAAATCAGCACAAAATTGACAACTTTTTAGCTGCGACAATCATTTCTCAAATTAGTATTAATTTACATTTATTCTTTCTCTGGAATGTTAATGTTGTCCCCTGAGTGTTCTAACTTGGATATTCTCGTAGTTGATGATCATGAACTGACTCGTTTAAGCTTACAATTAGTTTTTTCTATTCAAGAAAATATTCATGTTGTTGGTTTAGCCGCTAATGGTCAAGAAGCTATAGAAATGGTTAAATTATATCAACCTCATGTCGTTATCCTCGATTTACAAATGCCAATTATGGATGGTTGGGTAGCGTCTCATTACATTAAAGATATATCTCCAAATACTCAGATTTTAGCTTATTCATCTATAGATGAAACATCTTTTCAGCAAAACCAAACTCAGCATAAATTTGATAAAATTTGCAAAAAAGATATTCGTACAAAAGAACTCATTACCTTAGTTAAACAGTTAGGACAGCGAGTTAAGTATTTTTCCTATTCAGCAGAAAAATTTAACCCCGTCTAGTCTAGTATCAATTATAAATTATAAATTATCAATTCTGTCACTGTCAAAATTCTTGTCAAAATTCTTATCAAAATTAAATTGCGTCGGGTATATTGTTCATAACAAACACCCGACGCTAATCTTTATTATTAATTAAATCTGCTTAATTATTTCACGCATTAGGAACAGTGCGTTTAAATTCATCCAGTAGATCATCTAGTTCTTCCAATGCTTGATTAACATCAACCCTTAACGTTCCTAAATTAGGTTGTTCGAGTAAACTCAGCAACCGTTCACGTTTAGCTTGAACCGCGCTAATTCGGTCTTTAATTGTCTGAATATCCATTTTTTGCTTCCAGTCCTTAAACACTTCAAATCTAAAGTTAACGCAAAAAACAAGAATATTAATTTCTGTGTCAATTTGCCCCTAATCAGCGATGATAATAGAACTAAGAATGAAAATAAATTATACTAATCTCAAATTATGCTCGGCGGAATTTCTTTGGGAACACTTGGTTTAACAATCGGTAGTATACTCACTATTACAGGTTTTGTTGCCTATTTTGCAGATAACGCTACCCTCAATTTAGTGGGGTTTTTCTATGGTTTTCCGCTGCTATTGGGAGGTTTAGCTCTCAAAGCTAATGAACTCAAACCCATACCCTTCAGCCAAGCCACCACACCATCAATTTTAGCACTCAGAAAACAACAAGCAACTGTCACACAAACTAAAATCCGTAAAGACATCACACGCTACTGCTATGGACAAAAAGCCCATTTAGACGAAGCTCTAGCTTATCTAGGTTTAAGTCCCACGGACGATTCCAGACCAATAGTGACAGGTTTACGAGAAACCGAAATCAATGGGGCTTATACCCTAATTTTAGAATTTGATTCGCCATTAATTAGCTTTGATGCTTGGCAACAAAAGCAAGAAAAAATGACCAAATATTTCGGACCTAATGTAGAGATTAGCATGACACAGCCCAGAGAAGACTATATTGAACTGTCTTTGATGAAGCAGAAATAGTAGCAGCGGGGTTTCCCCGCTTATCTTGTTTCTTGGTATAGTATAATCATCCCTAGAAATACCCAGCAGCTACCATGAGTCAATGTCTTAATCCTACCTGTCTTCATCAAAATCCCCAGGGTACTAACTTTTGTGAAAACTGTGGGAGTAAAATCCTTTTAGATGATCGTTATCGTCCCATTAAATTTCTCGGAGAAGGTGGTTTTGGCAGAACATTTCAAGCAATAGATGAAAAAAGATTAAATACTCCCTGCGTCATTAAACAATTCTTACCCCAACAAGCTGGAAGTGCGGCTTT
>NZ_JACJPZ010000031.1:0-56822 GCF_014696335.1 Dolichospermum sp. FACHB-1250 | reverse complement strand
TCCGAACCAACCGATATAGAGGCGGTTGTCTGTGCTGGTAATCCACTCGCAAAAGCGATCCCATACGTTAGCGCTTTGGCGCTGCTGTAGTGTTGTGGTCATGTGTTTATAATTACGTTTGAGTTATGTATGTTTTGGTAGGTGTTTCTACCTCATGAATTTATATTAAGCCTTATGTTTCGATTTGTAAAGATATTTAAAGTAAGTATTAGTTATGAAAGTCATTAGTTTTTCTGATATGATGGAATTTACAGAAGCTCTTGTCATAATTGGGCGGGCAGGATGCCCACCCCACAGGAGTTCTAGACTATTTCAGAAGTTTTCCTAATATCATGGGATTTATAGAAGCTATTGTGATAATTGGGCGGGCAGGATGCCCACCCCACAGGAATTATGGACTATTTTGGATGTAAAAATCAACCAGGAGGCCAAGACATAGAACGACCGCCTAGTATATGTATATGCAAATGATGGACTGTTTGACCGCCATCAACACCGGTATTCATAACTACTCGATAACCGTTTTCTAGTCCGGCTTGTGCTGCAACCTTTTGCACTATTAATAGAAGATGTCCCAAGAGAGCTTGATCTTCAGGTTCAGCGGTGGCCAGGTTAACTATGGGTTTTTTGGGGATAACAAGGATGTGAACTGGTGCTTGGGGGTTAACATCTGTAAAGGCCAGGGCTAAATCGTCTTCATAAACAATATGCGCGGGAATTTCTTTACGAATGATTTTACTGAAAATCGTTTCTGTGTTCTGACTCATGCAGTTTTACTTACTCATCTGCTCAAGATTTTAAGCGATGGTTAGAACAGACGATTAAAAGTTAAGTTGTTATTTAATTAGTGCATCTATCTATAGCTCTATGTCCAGACCTGACCAAACGCTTAATTAGCCTCGCACCCAACAATTGGGTAAAAGAGGAATTAAGACCAAGCGATATTGAAAAAAATTATTTTTCTCATATTTAGAATATCCTAACTAACATTTATACAATTTCGCGGCATAATATCATCTAAACGCAGTTGCGGCGAAGGTAAAAGAGTTGATTTAATAAACTCTCCTAAAGGTTCATGGTGTAGCACAGTTTCATCTAATACTAGAATATCAGGTCATCGGGCTGTGGCTGTTTCTGCAAAAGGACAGATTAGACAGGTGCGCGGCATAAACTAGGGAAGTTCAGCATGAGTAATAGCAATACCCAGTTTAGTTGCCAGGTTACCACCAACGGCTTCATCTAGTCCAGTTGGTTCGATTTCAATCACTTTTCCCTCTGCAAGTTCATAGCGGGGTTTGTTACCGTATTGAAAGACAAATTCTGCACAGGTTAATAATTTTGTTAATGCTTGAACCATAAGCCACCTGCATCTTTAGCTGCTATTGTTATATTAACAATCTTCTTGAGTGATTTCACCCATTGTTAATTTACCTAAAAATCTGCTTTGATATGGATAAAGTTTATTGATATGTAAAAAATGCTGGCTAGAGTTTGGAGTGCATCTATTGTTGGAATTGACGCGGTTAAGGTGGGCGTGGAAGTTGATGTTTCTGGGGGTTTACCGGGAATTGTGATTTTAGGTTTACCAGATTCAGCCATTCAAGAATCTAAAGAACGAGTAAAAGCCACCTTAAAAAATGCCGGTTTTGCCTTTCCCATGCGGAAAATTGTCATTAATCTAACTCCTGCGGATTTACGCAAAGAAGGACCTGCTTTTGATTTACCAATTAGTATAGGAATTTTAGCAGCTTCTGAACAGGTTAAAGCAGATTTGTTAGGAGATTTTTTATTCTTAGGAGAAGTTTCCTTAGATGGTAGTTTGCGTCCTGTTGCTGGTATTTTACCCATTGCTGCAACGGCAAAAAAAATGGGAATTTCCGGTATTATTGTTCCCGTTGATAATGCTCAAGAGGCGGCTGTTGTTGAAGGTTTATCAGTTTATGGTTGTCAACATATTGCTGATGTAGTAGACTTATTAAATCATCCCAAAAATTACAAACCTGTACAGTTTAATCAAAGCCTAGAAAACCCCTCAGAAACATCTTTAAATTTAGCAGATTTGCAAGATGTCAAAGGACAAGCTCATGCTAGAAGAGCCTTAGAAATTGCCGCAGCCGGGGGACATAATTTGATTTTTGTTGGACCACCCGGAAGTGGAAAAACAATGTTAGCAAGGCGCTTATCGGGGATTTTACCACCTTTAAGTTTTTCCGAATCGTTAGAAGTTACACGCATTCATTCTGTAGCTGGATTATTAAAAAATCGTGGTTCTTTAGTAAAAGATCGTCCTTTTAGAAGTCCCCACCATTCTGCCTCTGGTCCTTCTTTAGTTGGTGGTGGTACTTTTCCCCGTCCTGGTGAAATTTCATTATCCCATAGAGGTGTACTTTTTCTAGATGAATTAACCGAATTTAAAAGAGACGTTTTAGAGTTTTTACGTCAACCTTTAGAAGATGGTTATGTGACAATTTCTAGAACTAAGCAATCTGTCACTTTTCCTGCTCAATTTACATTAGTAGCTAGTACAAATCCCTGTCCTTGTGGTTATTATGGTGATACAATTCAAGCCTGCACTTGTTCACCTCGACAACGAGAACAATACTGGGCAAAATTGTCTGGACCATTAATGGATAGAATTGATTTACAAGTCGCAGTAAATCGTTTGAAACCAGAGGAAATAACCCAACAACCAAGAGGAGAAACATCAAAATCTGTAGCCCAAAGAGTCGAAAAAGCCAGAGAACTTTCTCTAATTCGCTTTCAAGAAGAAAGAAATTTACAATGTAATGCCCAAATGCAAAGTCGTCATCTGCAAAAATGGTGTAAATTAGATGATCCTAGTCGTAATTTATTAGAATCTGCAATTAGGAAATTAGGGTTATCCGCAAGAGCAAGTGATCGCATTTTAAAAGTAGCACGCACTATAGCAGATTTAGCAGGAGATGAAAATCTTAAACCCCACCATGTAGCAGAAGCAATTCAATATCGGACAATTGATAGAATGCAGTAAAAAACCTCCAAAAATATGGATAATAAAATGCTATATCATATTGGTTTTAGCAAAGAAGATTTAGGTAAATTTCCTCCCGAAATTGCTTTATTATCAGGTGATCCCCAGCGGGCTAATTTCATCGCCCACACCTATTTACAGGATGTACGTATATTATCAGAAAATCGTGGACTCCATAGCTATTTAGGCTATTTACCCAATGGAAAAAAGATTTTATCTGCTACTAGTGGAATGGGTGCGCCTTCCTTGAGTATTGTAGTTAATGAATTAGTGCAAGTAGGTATTCGACAAATAATTCGTATTGGTACTTGTGGCTCAATTCAACCGCATATATCTGTAGGGAGTATTGTTATTAGTAAAGGGGCTTCGTGTCGTCAAGGAGCAGCTAATGATATCGCACCTGTAGAGTATCCAGCTATAGCAGATCCTTTCCTGACCGTGGCTTTAGTCAAAGCAGCACAAGAATTAAAAATTGAGCATTATTTGGGAATTACCGCCTCAGTTGATACCTTTTATGAAGGACAAGAACGGACTAATTCAGCTAATCCCTATTTAATACGTTCTCTTGAGAGAATTACCGAAGAATATCGCCGATTAAATATTTTCAATTACGAAATGGAATCGGGAATGTTATTTAAAATGGCAGGTGTATATAATTTTGTGGCGGCGGCTGTTTGTGCTGTCATTGCTCAACGTACCATGTCAGAAAATATTATCTTATCAACAAAGGATTTAGCTATCAACAATGCAATTTTAACCGCCATTCACGCAGCTACAAATTTCCAGTCAGATCAAATACTTACTTAAGTTTCTTAAGTTTATTCACATCATCAAGAACTATCATGAGTGCAGAAATTATTTGTGTTGGTACAGAAATGCTACTAGGAGATATTCTGAATAGCAACGCCCAATATCTTGCTCAAGAATTAGCAAAACTAGGCATTCCCCACTACTATCAAACAGTAGTAGGGGATAATCCAGACAGACTCAAGCAAGTTATCGAAATTGCTGCTTCTAGAGTGCAAATTCTCATTTTTACAGGTGGTTTAGGACCCACACCCGATGATCTCACCTGTGAAACTATCGCTGATTTTTTTGGCGCTCCTTTAGTAGAACGAGCCGATATCGTCGAAGATATAGCAGAGAAATTTGCCCAACGGGGACGAGTCATGTCTCCCAATAATCGCAAACAGGCCTTAATTCCCCAAGGTGCGGAAATTCTACCTAACCCCACAGGCACAGCACCTGGTATTATTTGGCAACCTCGCACTGGATTAACTATTTTTACATTCCCTGGTGTTCCCAGCGAAATGTATCGAATGTGGTCAGAAACAGCCGTACCTTTTCTTAAAAGTCAAGGTTGGGGAAAAGAAATTATTTACAGCCGCAGTTTAAGGTTTTGGGGTATTGGAGAATCAGCTTTAGCCGAAAAAGTGGCTGCTTACTTTGACCTAACTAATCCCACAGTAGCGCCCTATGCAGGCAAAGGAGAAGTCAGATTAAGAATTTCCGCTAAAGCCACCGACGCAACAACAGCCCAGGCTTTAATTGTACCAGTGGAAAAACAACTGATAGAAATTGCTGGCTTAGATTATTACGGTGCTGATGATGACAGTTTGGCTTCAGTAGTTGGTAATTTGTTAAGGTCTTCCCAGGAAACACTATCAGTAGCAGAATCTTGCACGGGTGGAGGACTAGGGCAAATGTTAACAGAAATTCCTGGTAGTTCTGATTATTTTTGGGGTGGTGTAATTGCTTATGATAATTCAGTAAAAGTCGGATTATTAGGAGTCAACCCAGAAGATTTAGATAAATTTGGCGCTGTGAGTGCGACTGTGGCCGAACAAATGGCTATCGGTATTAAAAATCGTCTTTCAACTACTTGGGGATTAAGTATTACGGGAATTGCTGGACCGACTGGAGGGACAGAAGACAAACCAGTGGGTTTAGTATATATCGGGTTAGCAGGTCCTGGAGATCAAGTCATAAGTTTTGAACATCGTTTGGGAGCGATTCGCGGACGTTCTTTAATTCGTTATGTTAGTGCCAATGCGTCTTTAGACAATTTACGACGGCGGTTATTGACAAGATAGGTTTTGTCTAGGTTCATTCACCCCTTCAGCATTTAAACTAGATCAAAATAGAAAATTAAGTCTGAAGGGGTGTTGACATACTTAAAACAAGTTTTTTAGCGACTATTGGATTTTATTTATGATTCCCATTGTTTCCACTATTCCCGTTTTTCAACTCGCTTCTGGTGACTTTCTTTCTCTCCAGATATATAAGTTTTTTGGTGCTAAATCAGGTAAAAAGGTGTATATACAATCTAATTTACATGGTGCGGAAATTGTTGGTAATGCTGTTATTTCCCAACTCATTGATTTCTTAATCACACTAGACAATACTCAGCTAATAGGAGAAATTTGGCTTGTTCCTGTTTGTAATCCTTTGGCTGTTAACCAGCGAAATCATCACTTTTCCACTGGTAGATTCAATATTTATGATAGTAAAAATTGGAATAGAATTTTTTGGGATTATGAAAAACAACATGATCATATAGAAGAATTTGCCTGTACTCAAATTGACTTAGATATAGACACTATTAAGTATAATTTTTTTCAAAAAATCAAATCTAGTTTCGACAGTCTTTTAGAAAAAATAAATTCCCCTAGTAGTGTACAACTAACTGATAAATATCGCTATAAGTTGCAATCTCTTTATTTAGATGCAGACTACGTAATTGATTTACATAGTCACACTGGAGAAGGAATAGAATATCTCTATTGTTTCCGAAATCGAGAAGATAGTGCTAATTTATTTCTCCTCAATTATGGTATTATATTTGATGAATATGATGGTGATGCTTTTGATGAATCATTTATCAAACCTTGGTTGGCTTTAGAGGATGCTTTGTCAAAATTAACCGGCGAAAAAATCAGATTTGATATAGAAGCATGGACCCTAGAATTAGGAACTGGAATGCAAATGAATCCAGATTCAGTATCTAAAGGAGTGCGCGGAATTAAAAGTTATTTAACTCAAAAAGGCATTTTAGAAATACAGGATTTAACCCAACCAGAAACTAGATCCCATCAAATCAGTTTTCGTTCACTCAGTCAAATTAAAAAATACTGGAGTCCTGTAGGAGGAATGATTTTATCTAAACCTAAATTAGGTACTTTAGTTAATCAGGGAGATTTATTATATGAGGTTCTCACTTTCAATAAAATCGGTGAATTACCCACAACTATTCATATTTATGCCGAGAAAACAGGTTTGGTTTATGATATATCAATAAATAACTCCGTTAATGAAGGAGAATTTGTACTAGCAACTATGTAGTTTATAATTAGCAGTATTTAATTTTCATGTTAATCATCAAAGACCAAATTACTATTCGTCCCATGAAAGATGATATCCATGATTATCAATTAATGGAAAAATGGCGTAGTGATGAAAAAGTATTACAATTCTATGGTGGTAGAGATGATCCTTTTGATTTAGAAAAAGTTATAGAAATCTATCAACCTAGAATTAAAGGAGAAGAACCTTTAATTCCCTGTATTTTCTCATATCAAAATTTGGAAATTGGCTATTTACAATATTATGATTTGCATAAATTACCAGAAAATATTAAACAAATGTATTTGCTGGAAAACACTAATAATGTTTATGGTATTGACTTATTTATTGGTGAAACTCAATATTGGAATCAGGGAATTGGTACAAAAGTCCTTTTATCTGCTATAAATTATCTTTTTAATCGCCTGAAAGCTGCTAAAATCGTTATCGATCCTAATGTGAAAAATTTTCGCGCTATTCGCTGTTATGAAAAATGTGGTTTTGTCAAAGTCAAGCTTTTATCAGGTCATGATTTACACGAAGGTAAATATCAGGATTGTTGGCTAATGGCAAGAGAACGCAATAAATCGTTACACTAAAATAAATATCTGACTGGAATTTAGTTGCTAAAAAAATTATGACTCAACCAACTACAAAAATTTGTATACTCGGTGGTGGCTTTGGTGGCCTCTACACCGCGCTACGCTTAAGCCAATTACCCTGGGAATCTACACCAAAACCTGAAATTATTTTAGTAGATCAGAGCGATCGCTTTGTCTTTTCTCCCCTACTTTACGAACTCCTGACCAGAGAACTCCAAACCTGGGAAATAGCCCCACCTTACTCCGAATTACTCCAAGAAACAGGTATTCAATTTTACCAATCCACGGTTTCCGCCATAGATATCAACCAGCAAAGAGTCCAATTAGCAAATAAATCAGAACTGAATTATGACCACTTAGTATTAGCATTAGGTGGCGAAACCCCTCTAGACTTAGTTCCCGGTGCTACTGACAATGCCTACCCATTTCGTACTATTACTGACGCTTACCGATTGGAAGAACGGCTGCGAATTTTAGAAGCAAAAAACCCAGAAAAAATCCGTGTCGCCATAGTTGGTGGGGGTTACAGTGGGGTAGAATTAGCTTGTAAATTAGCAGATAGAATCGGACAAAAAGGACGTTTTCGCCTCATTGAGGTCGGTGATCAAATTTTACGAACTTCTCCAGAATTTAACCGTGAAGCCGCTAAAAAAGCCTTAGATAGCAAAGGCGTATTTATTGACTTAGAAACCAAAGTAGTCGCCATTGACAAAGATAGTATCTCTTTGGAGTATAAAAGTCAAGTAGACACCATTCCCGTGGATTTGGTAATTTGGACAGTAGGAACAAAGGTTTCTCCAGTGGTGACAGCTTTACCAGTCAAGCAAAATCAGCGCGGACAAATTACCACCACACCCCAATTACAAGTTCTGGAACATCCCGAAATATTCGCTTTAGGGGATTTAGCAGACTGTCTCGACGCAGAAGGAAAGCAAGTCCCCGCAACAGCCCAAGTCGCATTTCAACAAGCTGATTATACCGCATGGAATATCTGGGCTGCTATTACCAATCGTCCCCTCCTTCCCTTCCGCTATCAACCATTAGGGGAAATGATGGCTTTAGGAATAGATAACGCCACTCTCACAGGTTTGGGTGTGCAATTAGACGGTTCTTTTGCGTATTTAGCCCGTCGTCTGGCTTATCTCTATCGTTTACCCACATTAAATCATCAGTTAAAAGTCGGTTTTAACTGGTTATTTAGCCCTATAATACAAGCCATTTCCCAATAATTTCAAAATTAAGATCAAGATCCCCGATTTCTCGCAGAAGTCGGGGATCTGAAACGTAAGCCACACAAATTCAGATATCATTGCTATGTATTTACCCACTACTGAGGACTTAAATATTAATTATTATGAAAAAACCCAAAGTAATTTTTCTAGATGCTGTAGGCACATTGTTTGGTGTTAAAACTAGTATAGGTGAAATTTACCGACAAATCGCCCAGGAATTTGGTGTCGAAGTTTCCGCCCAAATTTTAGATCAAAACTTTATTAAAAGCTTTAAGTCCGCACCACCACCTATATTTCCTAACACAGATATTAAAGATATTCCCCAACGCGAATATGATTGGTGGCGCATTATTGCTTTAAATACTTTTGAAGGTGCAGGTGTTCTCAAAGATTTTACTGATTTTTCCGCTTTTTTTAGTGAACTTTATATTCACTTTGGTACTCCTGAACCTTGGTATGTTTATCCTGATGTTCTCTTAGCTTTAATGAACTGGCGACGCTTAGGGGTTGAATTGGGTGTTTTATCTAATTTTGATTCCCGTTTATACTTGGTATTACAAGGTTTGGGGCTGAAAGAATATTTTACTTCTGTCACCATTTCTACTCAAGTCCGTGCCGCTAAACCAGATCCAGAAATTTTTAAAATCGCTTTAAAAAAGCACAATTGTTCCCCGGAAGACGCATGGCACATTGGCGACAGTATCAGGGATGACTATCAAGGTGCTAAAGCAGCAGGAATGAGAGCGATTTGGATTAACCGTAATCCCAGTCTGTAATACTATCTAGCATAATATCTAGCTTGTAGTTTGCTTTGACTGTCAATAAAAATATCATCTGTGAACTAGATTTTCAACCATTGGGTGAATGCGGAGGATAGGTGTTTTCAGTTGTTCAAACTGATATGATATAAAGATATGAGTCGAGAGGCACAAAAAACAACAGTATGTAACAAAAAGTAAAATTTCCCCAATTCTCTTCCCTCTTGTCATAACGACAATTTTTGACGCTAACCTACTTATTGAATATCTGTATTGTTTCAATCTACCGTTTGTTCTTGAATCTATGAAGTCTTATTTAGCCGCCGCTATTCAAATGACCAGTGTACCGGATTTACAAAAAAATTTGGACCAAGCAGAAGAATTAATTGATTTGGCCGTGCGTCAAGGTGCGGAATTAGTGGGTTTACCAGAAAATTTCTCTTTTATGGGTGAAGAAAAAGATAAAATAGCACAAGGAATTGCGATCGCCCAAGCCACGGAAACATTTCTTCACCAAATGGCACAACGTTTTCAAGTTACCATTCTCGGCGGCGGCTTCCCTATCCCTGTAAATGGTAATGGTAAAGTCTATAATACAGCGTTACTTGTCAGTCCTAACGGTCAAGAACTCGCCCGTTACCAAAAAGTACACTTATTTGATGTCAATGTCCCTGATGGTAATACTTATCAAGAATCAAGTACCGTCATGGCTGGACAAGAATTACCTTCTGTCTATTCTTCCCCTGATTTGGGCAAAATTGGCCTGTCTATTTGTTATGATGTCCGTTTCCCTGAATTATATCGCCATTTATCCAGTCACGGTGCAGATGTCTTATTTATACCCGCCGCTTTTACGGCTTTTACAGGGAAAGACCATTGGCAAGTATTGTTACAATCTAGGGCGATAGAAAATACCTGCTACGTGATTGCTCCTGCTCAAACTGGTAATAATTATCACCGTCGCCAAACCCATGGACACGCTATGATTATAGACCCCTGGGGTGTAATTTTAGCAGATGCCGGCGAAAAACCGGGAGTAGCGATCGCCGAAATTAAACCTACTCGATTAGAACAAGTACGCCGACAAATGCCATCTTTACAACATCGCGTATTTTAATGTAGTGCGGGCATCTTGCCCGCGATCATTTGTTCGTAACCCCAAAGATGAACTAAAAACTGGCACTTTCAAAGCCATGTTAAATCAGTTGGGAATTGAAGAACATGAAATTTAACACCAGGATTATTATGACTCGATTTGTATATCCAGCCTTATTGACTGCTGATGAAAAAGATGGTGGCTTTGTAGTGATATTTCGTGATTTGCCAGAAGCCATTACTCAAGGTAACTCCTTCAATATCCATGAAAAGGAAGTAAGACGGATTTTAGATCCTCACCATGCAACAAAGTTATCTACCATAGAACGGACACTGGCCGCACTCGGACAACGAATTGAATTACAAATCACCGCCAAATAGAAGATTTAAAATACAATTAACTTCACCTAAATTTAGGTTTAGCTAATGACAATTACATTAATTTAACCAAAAATAAAAATTAAATTTCCTTCTGACTCAGCACTGTCATGATAAAATCAGAATTAATGACATCCAAAGGCTCAAAAGGAGAGTCAATAGGAAAAACCTGAATAGATACAGCAGTTTCCGTACTAGTAGCGCGAACAGCTTTTAAATAACAATCAGAAAATAGTTCTAAATAATAAGGTTTGAGACTAGGACTATCCTCCAATAAAGATTCAATTTGATAAAACTGTTCCCAAATTGTACTTACCCAACTAGAAGAACGTTTTTCAGGTTGAAATTGATATTTAAGCAAGTGCATTAGTAAAACTATGAGTCGGTTTTTTAATTCACGTCGTTTTTCTTTCCCCATGTCCTCTATTTCTGCAATCAAATGCTCAAAATCAACTTGTTCTAGTTGGCGATTGCGTAACAACTTAGCTGTAGTTTCTATCCACAAACAATAATCCTGATCATAAATATAACTACTTAAGAATGTAGATTGTAAATTGGTAGTCATAACAGATAGCCTTATTTACGCCATTGTCTTACCATATCACATTCATCACAGGGATGTTATTCTCAAGTAAATTTATAGGTAATTACAATTAATATAAAAAACCGGGAAACAGTAACGTTTCCCAGTTTACTTCTGTAAAGGCATAGCCTAGCTACACCTTAATTTATTGCTAAGAAAGATTAAACCTTAGCAGCAGCCCTCATGACCAATTCACCCTTAGCATACTTAGCAGCAAAATCTTCCAAAGAAACTTGCTTAATCTTGCTTGCATTACCAGCAGTACCAAACTGTACATAACGGTCAGCGCAAACCTTCTGCATATATTTAATGGAAGGTTTGAGGAAGTGACGAGGATCAAATTCCTTGGGGTTAGCCGCCAAAGCTTCCCGCACAGCCGCAGTAATCGCTAAACGGTTATCAGTGTCAATATTTACCTTACGTACACCACTCTTAATACCTTTTTGAATTTCTTCTACAGGTACACCGTAGGTTTCAGGAATTTCGCCACCATATTGGTTAATTAGCGCCAACAAATCTTCAGGGACAGAAGAAGAACCGTGCATTACCAAATGGGTATTAGGTAAACGACGGTGAATTTCTTCAATGCGGCTAATAGCCAAAATTTCGCCAGTTGGTTTGCGGGTAAACTTATAAGCACCGTGGCTAGTACCGATAGCTACAGCCAAAGCATCTACTTGAGTAGCTTCTACAAAGTCAACAGCTTCATCAGGATCAGTTAATAGTTGAGAATGGTCTAGTGTACCTTCAAAACCGTGACCGTCTTCAGCTTCACCAGCACCAGTTTCTAGAGAACCCAAACAACCTAGTTCACCTTCAACGCTGACACCTAAAGAGTGAGCGACGTTGACAACTTCACTGGTAACTCTAACATTATATTCAAAGCTGGCAGGAGTTTTAGCATCAGCTTCTAAAGAACCATCCATCATTACACTGGTGAAATTGTTCTTAATAGCTGAGTAGCAGGTAGAAGGAGCATTACCATGATCTTGGTGCATGACAATGGGAATCTGAGGATAGGTTTCTACCGCAGCTAAAATCAAGTGGCGGAGGAAATTTTCCCCTGCATAATTACGAGCGCCGCGAGAAGCTTGTAAAATCACAGGACTGTCTGTTTCAGTCGCTGCTTTCATGATTGCCTGAATCTGCTCCAAGTTGTTAACGTTAAAAGCGGGAATGCCATAACCGTGTTCAGCAGCGTGATCCAAAAGCAACCGCATAGGTACAAGCGCCATATATATTCCTCCTAATTTGGGTATCAGCCAGTCAGTTTAATAGAAGCGTAATCTTTATTTTAATGTAATTTTTACGCTAATCTTAATGTTTTTTTCAACTTACAGAAAATTATATCTAGTAGTGGGTGCTTTTGTTGAGAAAATTTATAGGCTGATATTCTCAAGCTATGTAGAAGTTATGTTAATCAAACAACTAAGTACAAAATTGTTTATTAGACATCTGGTGGTAATTAAATGTGCATAACCACCAAACCCTTGTAGAGACAATTCATGAATTGTCTCTAGGATAATTTTTACCCCTATGGCTATTTGCCCAAGTGTGAGTGAAAAAACAACTCTTAATTAAAAATATCACTGACCTGGGACTCAAATTGACAAATCCACTCATAAATTTCAGTTAGGGTCTTTTTGGCATCTCTTTGAGGTTGCCATCCAGTAGCATTCATCACTTTGCGAGAATCTGTAATAAAGATCGGCACATCACCAATTCTATTTTCGGGAATAGGGGTAATGGGAATCTGATTTCCAGTAATTTCTTGACAAAGCTGAGTTGTTTCCCGCAGTGACAGGGTGTTATTGACCCCACCACCGACGTTAAAAGTTTGCCCCTTTAATTCCTCTAGACTACAAATCTGGGTGTCAATCAAATCTAATAAATCTGATATGTGTAAAAAGTCTCTCACTTGTTTACCTGTCCCCCCATAACCAATGTATTTTAAAGGTTTTTGGAAGTAGTGAAACGCCATCCACAAAGCAAACACACCTTGATCTACTTTGCCCATTTGCCAAGGACCAGTTAGGACTCCACAACGATTAATCAGAGTTCTGATTCCATAAGCATCAGCATATTCAGCAATCAGTAACTCTGAAGCGAGTTTAGTTGAACCGTAGAGAGAGCGGGCTTTATCTAAGGGAAATTCCTCAGAGATACCGTGATTTGATGCCCCTACTAAAGGCTGTTGTTCTAAGAGTTGAAAACGGGTTTCTGTTTCTGTAAATTCCAAAGCATTGAGGTAAGCAATGGGATAAACCCGACTGGTAGACAGAAAAATAAAATCTGCTTGAGTTTGTCGTGCTAACTCTAAGCAGTTAATTGTTCCTACCAAATTAGTTTGCAGCACATAACCCGGAGAAGTGTAGCCAGCTAAAACTGAAGGTTCAGCCGAACATTCTAAAATTAAATCGGGTTGAAGTGCTACCGGATCTAAATCTTCTTGACTTCTAATGTCACCATGAACAAACTGAATCCCTGTTTGTTTGAGTCTAGGTAAATTCAATTCTGAACCTCGTCGCTTTAAGTTATCTAAAGCGGTAATTTTCCAGTCAGGATAGCGTTGAGCCAGTCCTAGACCCAATGCACTACCTACAAATCCTGCTCCACCTGTGATTAAAACTTTTTTATTCATTTTCTTTGCTGAAATATTACTTAATAAGTAGAAAGGTATACATAAAGATAGGAGCTATTTCCTACTTCAACAATTCATTTTTTACCAATAAATCTATATCTGTGTTAGGAACATGGAATCTAGAAAAATTTAATAATTCAGGTTTATTGAGCAATAAATTAAATTCATTGTCATCGATAAATCTAGTGTCTTTTATCAATTGTTTGCTCAATACAATCATGTTAATCTGTTTGTGAAAGGCAAACTTTTTAAAATTTTCTTTCTCATCACACTTATTAGTTTTAACATTATTATCTCCTAAGCAAATTTCATATTGACCTCCCGCATCAAGTTCATGTTCCTGAATCCAATTATAATTATTTCCTAAATAAATAGAATATCCTCCTTCAGATTCAAATAAGTTGACTTTATTCTTAATATCCAATTTATTAATAAATGTAATTACATTGAAATTTGGTGTAGCTTTACTTGGTAGATAAGTAGGAGTCAACATGAAGAGGAAAAGGCAAATTGTTAAAATCTTTAGTAATCCTATTTTTTTTATCTTATTTTTAGGAATAGAATTTGAAAGAAGGTAAATAAATATCGTTATGCCCATAACTACTTGAACCATTAAATAGTGACTTCTAGGATAAATTAGCAATACGGATGGAAGAACAGCAATTGATATGGATATAAAAAAGATTAACAAATCGATAAAAGTTCTTTTATTCCATTGTCTTGATATTATTTTTCGTTTCCATATTAAGTAAATCATAGCTAATGCAAATAACAAGGCTTCCAAATATCTTAGTAACCTAGTGAGTGTTGGACTAAAATTAGGGAATTGCACGAGGAAGATATTACTTAAAGTTTTAATATATAGTAACAAATTAGTGAAGATGTGTCTAAAAAACTCCTTGGGATTAGATATTAAAGCTTCATATGGGCTAGTAACCTTACCAAAAACAGATTCAATAATTGAAATCCAGTTAGTCCAAGGATTAATTTCACTATGATTCCATGCTACCCAATTTAAAGAAAAGTGTTGCCCAAATGCGAAAAAAGAGTCCGATCCAGCCAGGGGACTACCAAATAGAAAGAATAGCAATGAACTTATTATTAAATAGGGAAAAATTATCGTTATAACTGAGGAAATTGTTATTGGCTCACGATTTATATTTCGCACAATTAATAACACAGATAAAGTACAATAAATAATGAAAGCGATTAAATATTCTGACCTGGCATATGAGGCAGTAAGAATTCCCAAGGATACAAGACAATAGTAACCTAATCGAGATTTAGAAAAGGTTGCTATTATTAGGAATAATAGCATTATAAAAAGCGCAAAAAGCGTAGGTCTAGGCAATATATGAGGAATTGGTGATACCAAATATAAGAATGAAAATGTTGTCGCTAATAGAGGCGATACTTGAAGTCTTCTTAAATATAAAAAAAATATTAATGTTGTTAGAAAAACTAAAATTTTGTAATTTAAAAAATACAGACTTACTTTGTCATTGTCTAATAGGAAAATTAGATAGTACCAAAGGCAATATATTTTAGCCCTTAAGGATGACAGTGGGAGTTCAAATATTTTTACACCGTTATCTAAATATATGCTTTCATCATAAAGTCCTATATCAGTATTTTCAATTAAAGACGTTAGCTTAATTAAGGAAATTGTTAAAAAGATAAACAAAACTATATCTATGCTATAGTTATTGAAAACTTCATATGTTTTTTTGAGATATCTTATCATAAAATTAACTCCTTCTAAATTACCTTGTGTTTTCTATTTACCAACTGAGCCTGATTACGCCGATAATCTCCTCTAGAAAGATATTTTTCTAACCAAGCATAAAGAACAATAAACAAGTAGCGGCTACCCATCTCCTTCAACTTCAGTTTAGATACTCCCGTGGCGCGGTTTTGCCAAGTGATAGGCATAATTGTGTAAGAATATCCTCTGATAATAGCCTTGAGAGGTATTTCCACTGTTAGGTTAAAGTGGTGCGATAGTAGAGGAGAAATCCCCTCAATTACTTCCCGACGATATGCTTTAAAGGCATTGGTTGTATCATTAAACTTCAAGCCAAATAGGATTTGAATAAATAAATTAGCCAAACGATTTACTAGTAACTTGTGCGTCGGATAGTCAATGACTTTACCTCCTTTAATAAACCGAGAACCGAATACACAATCATATCCTTCTTGCAGTTTATAGTAGTAATCAACAATATTTTCTGGTGCATCAGAACTATCTGCCATCACAATGGCTACCGCATCACCTTGAAAATTCTCTAAGCCGCAGCGTACAGCAAAACCAAACCCGTTGGGATAATAGTTATTGATATAACGGACTTGACTATTTTCAGAATTTAGCTGCTGCAATAATTCTTCTGTTTTATCACGACTATTATCATTAACAACTAGAATTTCGTAAGCAATCTTTTCTTGTTCTAATATTTGGCTAATGGACTCAATAGTTGGGACAATACAACCTTCTTCGTTATGAGCAGGAATGACAATAGAGAAAACTTTAATTCCTGTTAAATTGTCTGATTGAGGGTGTTTTGGGTGAGAAGATTTATTTTCTAGTCCAGGAGCTAATCCTTCAGGATAATAGATTTTTGTAGTAAATTGTGTTCGTGTTTGATCAGATTGAACTGGAGTTTTAAATACTAAGCGATCGCTAATCAAATAGTTAATAACCGCACTTAATAATACACCTACTAAGGTATTAATGGCGTAATTAACTCCTAACCTATCTAACAAAGGAAAAACAATGAAGATGCGAGTAATTACAGCAGCCCCAGCGGACAGATGATAAAGGGGAATTTGTCGCCATAATACTTCTCTTATTGTCCAAACACCTCCCGGCCAAACCCAAACCCGGTAGATGAAAAAACTTGCTAACAGAGATAATTCAATGGATACTGCATTAGCGACATTGCGTAAAGTAGGGGTGTTAAATCCTAGCCACTCAATCAGACCAAATATCAGTAACAAATTGATGACTGCTGCAACACCACCACCGATGAGAAACTTAAAAACTTTTTGCCGAAATAGCTTTTTCAACATGACGAGCAAATCCAAAAATAACAATTGATTAAAACTAGAAATAAAACTTGGGTATCCTTAGCTCCATCGGCTGATATTTTCGGTAAAAATTTCTTTCAAAATATCTGTCACTGTATAGGTTAAATCCCAGTTAGGGTAGTGATTTTTGAATTTCTGAACATCACTAATCCACCAAATGTGATCGCCAATTCGATTGGATTCTTCATAGCTCCAGGTCAGCTTTTTATCGGCTATGGCTTCACAATGCCCAATTGCTTCTAACATTGAACAATTACTAAAACGACTACCGCCAATATTATAAACTTCAGCTACACGGGGAGCTTGATAAAAGTGGTAGAAAGCATTAACTAAATCATAACTATGGATGTTATCACGAACCTGCTTACCCTGATAACCATATACTTGGTAAGGCTGCCCAGTCATGGTACATTTCATCAAGTAAGATAAAAAGCCATGCAGTTTAGTACCTGAGTGACCAGGACCAGTTAAACATCCTCCCCGAAAACAAGCTGTTTTTATGTTGAAATAACGTCCGTATTCCTGCACTAAGATATCTGCCGCTACTTTAGAAGCTCCAAATAGCGAGTGTTTGCAGTTATCAATACTCATACTTTCATTAATACCCTGGTTGTAGGGATGTGTATCTGCAATTTCCCAGCGCAGTTCTTGTTCAATTAGGGGCAATAAATTGGGAGTATCGCCATAGACTTTATTAGTAGAGCAAAAGATAAATACGGCTTCTGGACAATATTGACGGGTATTCTCTAATAACACCAATGTACCATTGGCATTAACTGTAAAATCGGTGTAAGGGTCTTTAGCTGCCCAATCGTGGGAAGGTTGAGCAGCAGTATGAATAATTAGACTTATATCTTGACCATAGGTTTGAAATATTTGGGAGATTGCATCATGATCACGAATATCAACATTATGATGGATATATTTATCACCATAATCTTGTAAAAGGCGATCGCGGTTCCATTCTGTTGACGCATCTTCACCAAAAAAAACCTGCCGCATATTGTTGTCAATTCCAACAACTGTAAAACCGCGATCAGCAAAAAACCTGACTGATTCAGAACCAATGAGTCCAGCAGCCCCTGTTACCAAAATAATACTCATACAAACAAATTAAATTTGGATGATAGTAACTTAGAAGTAATCTTCATTACAGAAATACAGTAACATATAGCCTACTTTTAGTAAATTCCTTGTATATTAATTTTTACAAATATTTACAAATAAAATATCTATGGATAAACCTCTTTTCCTTCCTGTACTATCTTTTAGTAAACGCTTCTTCGCGGTTCATTTTTTAAAAAACCCACCATAGTATTTCTATAGTGGGTGAAATCAACAAATGCAGTTATGGTTAATCTTCAAATACAGCAATTATGCAAGCCATTCCAGAACAGCTTCATCTTTGGTATTAGTATTACGAGAAGGTGTTTCCCGCTCAAACTTCATGTGAATAGAACGAGATTGCTCACCATCAGCCGCAATAGCTAGAATTGGGTAGTCAATTAAACCATCTTGGAAAGACATTTGGAAGCGGAATGTACCATCCGAATTGAGTTTAATGGGACGACCACCAATAGTGACATTTGCATCAGGTTCGGTTGCACCGTAAACAATCAATTCAGCATCAGCAACTAACCAGAATTTGCGGGGACGCGCGGGAACAGCACCAGCGGAGAAACCGGACATTCCCACACCAGACATATTTAAACCAGATACGTTAGGAACAGCCCACATACCTACACCAGATGGGAAAACGTAGGAACTGATGGCTTGTTCTGGAGCAGCAGAACCGGGGACGTGCTGCATAGAACCGAATAGAGAACCCGCAACTCGTTGAGCTTCAGCGGATTCTGCTAGACCAAAGATTTGTTCGTAAATCGGGTTTCCTTCACTACTAGCAGTAACAGTTGGTAATTTCTTAGATGGGGGAACTAGTTCATAGAAGGTCTTAGCACGTAAGTCTTCTTCAAAGTCTACAGTGATAAAGACATCTTCAATCCAATCGGAAGGATAGACGGGAGGAATATGTACTCTAGCAGAACGGGCTAATACTAACCAGCCACCATCAGCGGTGCGATAACCTACATCTATCACATAATCGCGATCGCTCACGGGAATTGGCAAGTACCATTCTCTGGCTAGTTCATCCGCAGGGTATTCTTGCAAGCTGTGAGGACTTTGGTAATCTAGATCAACATCAGTGACATCATAAATCCGCAGCGCTAGGGTCTGTCCACCTTGACGACGGAGTTCTTCTTTATGGTCGTTAGGAATATCCCAGTAAGTGTAAGCCCATTGAGGATCGCGGGGTAATAGAACTATCCGGCTTTCACCATAACCTGCGGGTAAATCCCCTAGTGCTTCATCAACATCAGCAAGAGAACCACCAGTACGATCTTCTTGGCCTAATTCAAATTTTGTTGCTTCCACGGTTTCTTGTGCCTCCTGTGTACGAGATGAACTGAGTGAGAATTTGCTACGCTGAACATCTTGAATTGATGTTAATAATTGCGATTTACGCATTCTGCTATAGCGAGATATACAATATTCACTGGCAACTTTACGTAATTGCCGTAGTGTCATCTCTTCTAGCGGTGGGCGTTCTTTTGCCATTAATTTGGCCTCCAGTAGTTTGAAAGGTAAGTTTTTCCGGGTTAAAATAGAGTTTGATCAAATATCATCTACCCAGATTTTTTTATCACTGACTCCTGGACAAAACCCCAGTTTTAAATTTGTTTACTGTCTGTTTTTTTTATTAAGATCCCAACTGCTCTAAATTCTTAGCTTGAGAATTGCAAAGAGTTGTTAAGTAAATATTAACCAGTAAAACTATCCAGGAATCAAGGGGTCTAAACATGGATTTTACCGTATTTCACGTAGTTATCAGCCCTTTGGGGATCGTTTTGTCATGAAACCTTAACATATTGCCGTTAACTAGGGTATTATTGTCAAGATTTCATAACATTTCAGGCAAAGGAGAATATTTATAACAGGGAACAGGGAACAGGGGACAGGGAACAGGGGACAGGTGACAGGGGACAGGTGACAGGGGACAGGTGACAGGGGACAGGTGACAGGTGACAGGGGACAGGTGACAGGGGACAGGTGACAGGGGACAGGTGACAGGGGACAGGTAACAGGGGACAGGTAACAGGGAAAAACTGACAACGCACAACTCACTCAACTAACTAATTACAAAAACGTCTGAATTACTGACATTCGCTGAATTAGCCATTTACCTTCTTTGTGAACCAACTCATAGCGAACACGCAAGTTTTCATGAGAAGACTTTTTTTGTCGGCTATTTTCATAGAAATGAGTAACTTCTTGTACCGTAGCGTCTACAGATACATAATTTTTATCTGTGCCTTTTTTAGAGACAGATTCTACTTTTACATCATGTTTATATTGCCGATAGCGTTTATCTTCTTGTTCTTGCTGGGCTAATGAACGCCATTGCGATAAAACCTGACCTGTTAAAATTTTGTTTAAACCATCAATGTCATGATTTTCCCCTAAAGCTGCTGCTTTAACAGATAACCAAGTTTCAATTACTTCCTTGGCTGTCTTATTTGTTAGTTCTTCGTCCCTTGCTTCAGGTTGGCCGTTGGGGTCAGGAATGGTTATCGGTGGTTGATTTAGTTCTATTGCTAACTGTTCTCCCTCTAATGATGGGTTGGAAAAGAAGATATTTTTGACCAATTCCACAGTTGTTGATACTAACAACGAAAAAACTACTACTCCTCCTAATGAGAAGAACACCATCCAAACTAAGCGTGTTTTCGGATCTAGGCTACTGAGGAAATTAGTTTGAGACTGTAAAAAACGTTGTGGAATGTTATTGGCGCTGGGTTTGCGTCGTCTGCGCCTTGGGTGCTGGTGGTTTGTAGCTGCTTTAGAAATGTTATTACCTGGATGTGGTTTTCTGTTGGGGGTTGCCGCTGTTGGTGTTACGGGTATTTGTGATCCTTGCTTGGCTACACTTCCATTGGTTGCAACATGATTCCATCTTGGCATGGAAATCTGGCTAGGTTCATGGTGGGGGCTATGGTGTGTTTCTAGTAACTCAGGGTTGGATGGTTGGTGATGATATTGGTGAGTTTCTCCGGTTTCACGAGGATGGTGAGGGAAATGATTAGTATCTGGCTGGGGAAAGGATTGAGGATTGATCACTGCCCATTCAGTTGTTTGAGCATCTGTAGGCAATGATTCTAAATAAGCCTGTACTTGTCTATCTGCAAAATAATCTTTTAAAGCGGCTTTCTGTTTTGCTAAATCACGAAAATGGGGAAATACTTCTTTTTGTAACCATTTTTCAGTGTATAAACACAGTCCTGGCAACAGGTCGGGTGAGTCTTGGGATTTTTCTCGAATAAACGCTAAAGCTTCATATTCTTGACTTAGTTCTAAAACACGGGTGGCTTCTTCGGTTTGTCCCATCAGCAAAGCACAAAGAGATTGTTCTAAATGTACATCTTGGCGTTTTGCTAATTGCATTAACATTTGCTTGGCTTGGCGAATTAAAGCTGGTTGTCGTTGGGCAAAACCTCTGGCGATTAAGGAGTATACTGCTAAATATGTGGCCACGGCTGAAGGACGTTTACTTTCTAATTCAAAGAGTTTATGCTGTTCTGATACTGTTAAAAAATGCCGAATTTGCTGGATAAATCGCAAAAAATCATCTATATTTAACCCTGATTGATCATTGCCACTGCCATCAATGCCGCCACGATCTTCTAAAATACCTTGTAATAATTCTAGTCCTTGTTGGCGTTTAGCGACCTGTTCTTTTGGCAGTGCTAATAGTTCCAAAATTCTATAAGGACGGAGTTTGTAAAGATCAGCCGTCATTTCGGCGCGAACCGTGGGAAATAATCCTTCCCTGGCCAATAATTCTTCACCTGTTTCTAAAGAAACTGCCGCATTTTCATAGTTACCTTGTTGCCATTCTTCCCGTCCTAGCTCTAGACAAGCTAAAGACACTGTGAGGACAATATCTGGTAAATTTGGGTTTTCGGGAATTTCGGTTTGAGTGAGACGATTACCTGTTTTGACGCTAATTTTACCAGTTTTATTGACTAAGTACGGACGACCAAGTTTTAATACCAACTCATATTCTCCTAGTTCTTGGAGAATTAACAAAGAACCAACAAATCGGTCTGGGCTGATTTCGATGCTGAGAGTTGAAGGATCAAGACGTTGGGAGTTAGTCTCTGTGGGAGATAGGGGCAATGGCGCTTGATCAGCAGTTGTGTTATCAGTATAGATATGAGATAGATAAAGCTCATCGTAGGACTTGCGCTTTTTAGCATCTAATAAAACCATATAAGCTTCTGAAATTAAGTCTTTGCGAGAAGATATAGCCGTAGTTGAATACTCCCGTCGCGGTAGTTGGACAATGCGATCGCTGTATGCCTGGCGCAATTGTTCCTCAGTTGCCGCTAACGGTAATCCCAAAATTCTGTAGTAATCGAGCGGAATTCGCACAGCTTACGTCCCCTGCACTGTGTTCTCGTAGCATCTCGTAAAAATTAACATAATTCACCTAGAGCATACTAGGCTGCCAAAACCGTCTCATAATCATAGCTTTATTAATACCGTGTTGATCTAGCACTATAGGTGTAGATAGTAACAGATATCTTATTTTCTGCCCGATAATTTTATTTTTATTTATATCTTAAATCGGGAATTTTTAACTCATAGTGATATTTTATTGTATTGGCCTAACCCACTATACCCTAATTTTTAGACAATCCATTCGGAGGCACGTTCACCCAAATCAAGAGGAATGCTAACTGCTTTACCGAGACGGGGACGCTCTTTGGTATCGGTAATAAAAGTTTCTACTTGTTGTGTTCCTCCTAAAGCATGGAGATAATTAGCAATGCTGTCAAGATGATCTTGGTAATCGCTTTCGCTCAAGGGGAAAGAAGCTTGGCCTTGGTACTTCCACATGATTTGCAAGAAGATTTTACCCTGGGTGCGGCGAAACTGGACATCATAGGGTTGTCCCCATTTATTAATTAACAGTTGGCGTAATTCTTTTCCAGTCATAGTAATTTTGGCTTTTGGATTTTGGCTTTTGGATTTTGGCATTGGTGATTACGGAGTGCGGAGTATGAGAAAAAATTATCTTCCTCTGGGTTTCCCCTTTCCTGTTCCCTGCTCTTATTTAGATTTTACATTTAGTTATGATGTTAAGTTCCGTGAGTCCAGTATGATAAGGATATAAAGAAATGTAATGCTAACAGAAAAGATGCTCACTTGAGTCTTGCACAAAGAGGTACAGCATCGCTGCGGGCGTTATTAGTTCGATGCAGACAAGAATTACTCCAGTGCTGGTACTCTTGTCGAAATGGTTAATAAATTACACAAACAGCGCGTAGATTATGGCTCAATTTTCTGAAATCAATGATGTACCCGATATGGGTCGTCGTCAATTTATGAACCTGCTCACTTTCGGGACTGTTACCGGAGTAGCGTTAGGTGCATTGTACCCTGTTGTTAACTACTTCATTCCCCCTGCTAGTGGTGGCGCTGGCGGCGGTACAGTAGCTAAGAACGAATTGGGTAACGATGTTTCAGTCAGTCAATTTCTGGATAGTCATAATGTGGGAGACCGCACTCTGGTACAAGGACTCAAGGGCGATCCTACCTACATTGTAGTTCAAAGTAAAGAAGCGATCGCTGACTACGGAATTAATGCTATTTGTACGCATTTAGGTTGTGTTGTCCCCTGGAATGTGGCTGAAAACAAGTTTAAATGTCCTTGTCATGGTTCACAGTATGACGCTACTGGTAAGGTGATTCGTGGTCCTGCACCAAAATCTTTAGCCCTAGCTCATGCAAAAGTTGAAGAAGACAAAGTTCTGTTAACTCCTTGGACGGAAACTGACTTCCGTACTGGGGATGCCGCTTGGTGGGCTTAAATACATAGTGCAAAAGTTATTAGTCTCCAGTCAAGAACAAAAGGGATTTTCATCAACTCTTGACCAATGACCAATGACCACCGACCAATGACCGCTAACCACTGACAAATGACTTTATAGAGATGAGAAATGCCCTTACACCAGCGAGATTAACTCGCACCGCTAAAGTGATGGTTAATACATTGCTAATAGCGATCGCTACCGTGACTTTTTTCTTCACTAGCGATATAACCCGACCACAAACTGCTGCTGCTTATCCTTTCTGGGCCCAGGAGACCGCTCCTGAAACTCCCCGCGAACCAACAGGGCGGATTGTTTGTGCTAACTGTCACTTAGCAGCTAAAAATACGGAGATAGAAGTTCCTCAATCTGTACTTCCTGATACCGTATTCAAAGCGGTTGTGAAAATTCCCTATGATACCAGCGTGCAACAAGTAGGCGCGGATGGTTCTAAGGTTGGCTTAAATGTTGGGGCTGTGTTAATGTTGCCTCAAGGCTTCAAGATTGCGCCAGAAGATCGTATTCCTGAAGAAATGAAGGCGGAAGTGGGTGATATGACTTTCACCCCTTACACTGATGATAAGGAAAATGTTGTCATTGTCGGACCATTACCTGGTGAAGAATATCAAGAAATTGTTTTCCCTGTTCTTTCTCCTAACCCCGCTACAGACAAAAATATTCACTTTGGCAAATACTCTGTTCATGTAGGCGGTAATCGTGGCCGTGGACAAGTTTACCCCACTGGTGAAAAGAGCAATAATAACTTATTCAACGCTTCCGCTACGGGTACAATTAGCAAAATTGCTCAAACAGAAGATGAGGACGGTAACGTTAAGAATCTAATTAGTATCACAACGGCTGCTGGTGATGTTGTTACCGATACAATTCCCGTTGGACCAGAATTAATTGTTGCCGAAGGACAAGCAGTTAACACTGGTGATGCTTTGACTAATAACCCTAACGTTGGTGGTTTCGGACAAAAAGATGCAGAAATCGTCTTACAAGATTCCTCCAGAGTTGCATGGTTAGTTGCTTTTATTTGTTTGGTGATGTTAGCACAAGTAATGCTAGTTCTCAAGAAGAAACAAGTAGAAAAAGTCCAAGCTGCGGAAATGAATTTCTAAATTCAATAATTTAGGGGTCAGAAGTCAGAATAATTGTCAAGTCAGGAATTAAGTATGATAGTGCAAATTTTATTTATTTGGACTTAGATGATTCCTGATTCTGAATTATTTGCTAAATTATCAGCTATTTGACAGGCAAAAAGCCTGTCTTTTTTTATAATTAGTTATTGGTTATTGGTAACAGGTAAATGACAGAACCTACAAAATCTTTTTATGTTGATAATCTGTTGGTAGAAATTTACACTTCTGAAATAGCAATGTCTAAAAGTGTGGCTAAAATCACACATCAGTATTTACAAAATCTGCTTGATAAACAAAATCAAGTTGCTATTTTATTAGCTACAGGTAATTCCCAAATTCGGTTTTTAGATGCTTTAATAGCTTTAGGGGAAATAGATTGGTCACGGGTAATTTTATTCCATTTAGATGAATATTTGGGAATTACATCAGATCATCCTGGAAGTTTTCGTCATTATTTGCGGGAACGGGTAGAAGAAAAGGTCAATCCTCAAAGATTTTATTATATCGAAGGAGATACGTTACAACCAGTAGCGGAATGCGATCGCTATAGTAAACTTTTAGAAAATCAACCCATAGATTTATGCTGTTTAGGTTTGGGTGAAAATGGTCATTTAGCATTTAATGATCCAGCAGTCGCAGATTTTCAAGATCCTGCTCAAGTTAAACTTGTCAAACTAGATGATGTTAACCGTCAACAACAAGTGAATACTGGATATTTTGCGAATTTAGCAGATGTTCCCCAATACGCATTTACTGTAACTATTCCCATGATTTGTGCTGCTAAAAAAATAATTTGTTTAGTACCAGACAGCAGAAAATCAAGCATAGTTGAAACTATGTTAACAGGAGATATTATCACAAATTGTCCAGCTTCCATTTTGCGTGAACAACCTCAAGCTAGTTTATTTTTAGATGTCAATTCTGCTAGTTTATTATCTTAATTAAATAAAGTTAAATAACGACATTCCCGACTTATTAAAGAAGTTAGGGATCTATATATTCCTGATTTGCTGCATTAAATGACCATCTTCCATAGTAATGATTCTGTCAGCAATATCTAAAATTCGGTTGTCATGAGTAACAATTAAAATCGTACAATCTTGTTCTTTGGCTAATTGCTGCATCAAGTTAACCACGTCTCGTCCTGATTTACTATCTAAAGCAGCCGTAGGTTCATCAGCTAATACTAACTTAGGACGACTAACCAAAGCGCGAGCGATAGCTACCCGTTGTTTTTGTCCCCCGGAAAGATCAGAGGGATAATAATTAATTCTATCTCCTAATTTCACAGCATTGAGCATTGTTTCTGACTGGATATAAGATTCCCATTGAGAAATATTATGCTGTAATTCCAAAGACATTTGAACATTTTGCATAGCTGTGAGGAAATCTAGTAAATTATGAGCTTGAAAAATATAGCCAATTTGACGACGAACTTGTACTAATTCTTCCTTACTAGCGCCTAATAATTCCTGACCATTGAATTTTAAACTCCCCGCTTGTACAGAACGTAAACCACCAATTAATGTTAATAAAGTAGTTTTTCCTGAACCAGAAGGTCCAGTCATAATCACAATTTCTCCAGCTTTGATAGTCAAATTAATATCAAACAAAGTTTGAGTAATTAATTTACCATGACCAAAGTAATGATGAAGATTGGTGATTTCCAAAATATTGTTACCAGGTAAATATTGCATTTTTAGTGAGATTATTAATTAATTAAAAATTTCCGCTGGATCTACCTTACGAAGTTTATTGGTAGAAAAGAAACCAGAAGTTAAACACATAAAAATTACAGAAGTAAATACTAATAATCCCTTGCTTGAATCCATAACAATTGGTAATTTAGTTGCATCTTTAGCAACGTCATATAATCCTAGAGAAATAGCAAAACCGGGGATATAACCCAAGACAGCTAAAATCAAAGCTTGCTGAAATACAACATTTAAAAGATATTTATTTCTAAATCCCATAGCTTTGAGGGTAGCAAATTGGACGAAATGAGTAGATATATTACTATAAAGAATTTGATAAACAACAATTACACCGACTACAAAAGCCATCATTACCATCAAATTAAATACAAATCCAATTGGTGTTCTTAATGTCCAATAGCTTTTTTCAAAATCAATAAATTCTTGACGGTTCATGATGATGACATCACTAGGTAAACTTTTAGATAAAGTTGCTAAAATTGTCCGAGGATTAACATTTGCTTGGAGATGAATTAAGCCTATATCCACTTCATTTGCGCCATGTTCTGGGAAGATTTTAAAAAAAGTAGAAGAACTAACAATTAAATTACCATCTACACCAAAGGAAGGACCAAGACTAAATAAACCACTAACTTTGACTTTATAACCAACAGTAGCTAAATAACTAAATATTTCCATAGTTATGGGTTGATTCTTTTGAAAATATTCAGCAATTGGACCAAATTCTGGACGTGCAGCCCGATCAAAAAATACTTGATCAGGAATTTTTAATAATTGAAAATTTTGTTCAATTTCCGGTAATCTAAATATAGATTTGACTGGTTCAAATCCCAGGACATAAATAGGATATTTGCGGCCATTTATGGGGTTTTTAAGTTTAGCAAATTGTAGATATAAAGGTGCGACTGATTCTATGCCATTAAAACCCAATATCTGATATAAACGACTACGAGGAAAGCTTTGAGTGGAAGTCAAAGATTTATATTGGGAGCTAATTAAAAACAAATCACCCTCCAGATGTTTATGTAATTGAGTAGCACTAGCATAAAGAGCATCTTGAAAACCAATTTGCATAAACATTAAAACAGCAACAAAAGCAATACCAGCTAAGGCTACAAAAAAACGTACTTTTTGTTTTACCAATTGCAGCCAAGCTAAAGGTATATTTGAAATCATATTTTACTCCTATTAGCTATTAGCTATTACCTATTCATTATTACCTACCCCTGATATTTGAATAAGTGCCTGTACCTGTAAATTAGTTAAACTAGAAACTCGTTGATTATCTGCTAAGTTATCAATGCGAATTTTCACATCAACTATTCTATTATCTGTATTTGAACCGGGATTAGTATTAAAGATATTTTGTCTACCAACTTGTAAACCAATATCTGCAACTGTTCCCTTTATTTTTCCTGGAAAAGCTTCACTTGTGATTATTGCTTTTTGACCTAAACGAACTTTTTTAATATCAGTTTCATAGACTTCTGCAACTACATACATTTGTTGCGTTTGTCCCAATTCTAGGATGCCTCTATTGCCAATTATTTCTCCTGGCCAAGTATTAATTTTTAGAACTTGGCCATTAATAGGTGAACGGATAGAACTTAAATTTAGCTCGGCTTGAGCTTGTTGAACAGATGCTTTAGCACTTTGCAGATTTGCTTGGGCAACTTGTACATCTGTGGGGCGAATTTCTGCAATACTATTGAGTCTAGCTTTAGATTCAGTTAACTGTTTTTGCAAAGTTTCTATAGTCCGTTTCAAACTAGCATTAGCCTCATTAAGTTGTTGTTGAACAGTATCTCGACGTAATCTTTTAGTATCTGCATCAGAAGCAGAAATAGCACCATCTCGATATAATTTTTGATATCGTTTATTTTCGGTTTCTGAATTTTTTAATTCAGCTTCTAAACGAGCAATTGTGGCTTTTTGTGTGAAAAATGATCCTCGTAATTCAGCTTCTAAACGGGAAATTGCGGCTTTTTGAGCAAAAATATCACCCAATTTTGCACCTGCTTCTACTTGCTGAAGATTCGCTTGACTAACTTCTACTTGTCCTTTGGCTTTTTCTAAAGCCGCAAGATTAGGAATATAACTATCAAGAATTGCTAATACTTGTCCTTGACGAATTTTGTCTCCTTTTTTAACTAGAAGTTGATTAACTCTTATCCCTGTTTGAGAATTGGGTGCTGAGAGACAAATTACTTCTCCTTGGGGTTCTAAACGTCCTAAAGCAGCAACAGCGGTAATAGTAGGGACTAAATTAGGGGTAATAGAAGATATGGTAGAGGCTGATTTTGAAGTTTTCTGAAAGTGAAAATATGAAAGGCCATAAATAGATATTACACCAGTAGCTATGACTCCAGAACTCGCCAATATTATCGGCCAGAAACTTACAGGTTTTGTTAATGAGTGCTTTTCTCTGTGTAGCATAATTTTGTCTTTTAAGTTAGGAAACATGACAATTTATGACTCTAAATAAGAGACAGAAAAGACATTACACTTGATAGCATCTCTTGATAACCTTGGGTCTAATATAATATCCAGCAAAATACTATTAATCAAAATCTTGCTGATTTTTTAAAACTTGATGATTATATAAAATACTTAATTACTTAAAGATCAAAATTTTGACAGGTAATTGGTAATTAGTTACTGTAGGAATCATAAGTGACATCTGAAAAATTTTAGCCATTATATGCAAATATCAAATATCAAATATTATTCCTAATAATACCAATTACCAACATCGAGATTTTTATTTATTTAGGACTACCTCTTTCTCTTTTTTCTTGCGCATAATTGCCAAGTATTCGCTGCGTGTTCCGTCTACTCGGTAATGATCACAAATTTGACATAGTTTAAGAAGATCCAAACGACTAAAGATTTTTTGATGTTCAATAGCGTTGTCATTACGCCACCGCCAAAATGTTGTTCTATCAATTCGACGATTGCTTTCAGGCCATCTTCTCCGTGATAAAAAATCGACTAATTCATCTTCATAAAATGAGTAACCTTTTGGTAATTTGAGGAGGTCTTCTCGTAACTCATTCAGCGGGATGAGTGGATCTAATTCAGATAGTCTCATGCCAGCAAGCCCTTATAGTTTTTGTAAGTCCAATATTGCAGAAGCCAAATGTTATAATCGAGTTGAAATGTCTGAGTTGATGCTAAAACACTGTTTTAATTTCCCTGATTTAATCATATAGATTAAACTAATTTTTTGAGAATTTCAACCTATATGCAACAAGTTGTTTCATAAAACGATAATTATCGCCATATATGAAATTTGTAAAAATTGCAAGTTTTAAATTCTTGACTTATTCTTAATTTTTATTATCTCAAACTTTGGACTCAAATAAATTGAAAAATATTTTTTAATTCCTAAGATATATTTTGTGGTGACAAATTTTACAGCCAGGAAAATATATTTCTGAGGATAGATGTAAAAATGCAGAATTTAGCAATAAATACAATTCTTCAAGATATCTGAAACTCTTGATGTTAAAAACACTATTTTAAATCGGCTACTTCATTTATATTAAAAAGATATGCAATATATATGCAACTTTGGTCAAAATGGCTAAAACCTAGATAATAATGATTGTATTGGATAAGCAAAAATATTTGTCTGACTTCTCTATCAACTTTACATTTGCAAGACTTTTTCCAAGTTGCACGTAAGTTGCTAATGAGTTGTAATAGGGTTGTCACCACTGTTCAAGACGAAAATCAATAGTTTGGATATGCCTAAATGAATAAAAGTCATATCTTCTGAAATTCACTAAATTTTCAAAACCTTCTATTAACCGACTGCCCGATCAAAAGAGTGAAATATGATTATGGCTGCTTCCAAATTTGAAGCCGCTTTCGCACAGTTACAATCTGAAATTAGTAACTGTGAAAAGTCTGTAATCAAGATGATAAAGGTGAAAAAAGATATGCCTGATACCACAAAGATTAAAGATGAAATTAAAAATAAAATTCATGCCAAATTGCGAACTACTAATGTAGCCATTATTGGCATGGCTTCTATCTTTCCCCAAGCGAAGAATTTACAGGAATACTGGCAAAATATTATCCAGAAAGTGGATTGTATTACTGATGTTCCTCCTTCTCGTTGGCAGATAGATGATTATTATGATCCTGACCCCAAAGCCCAGGATAAAACCTATTGTAAACGGGGTGGTTTTCTGCCAGATATTGATTTTAATCCCATGGAATTTGGTTTACCTCCTAATATTTTAGAGGTGACAGATATTTCGCAATTACTCGGTTTGGTAGTGGCAAAAGAGGCAATGGAAGATGCTGGTTATGGTGCATCTCGCCAATTTAATCATGAACGAACAGGGGTAATATTAGGAGTAGCAATTGGTAGACAATTGGCTGTTCCTTTGGGTGCAAGATTACAATATCCTCTTTGGAAAAAGGTTCTCAAAAATAGTGGTTTATCCGAGGAAGATAGTCAGAAAATTATTGAAAAAATCAAAAGTGGATATGTAGAATGGGAGGAAAATGCCTTCCCCGGAATGTTAGCTAATGTCATTTCTGGACGTATTGCTAACCGTTTAAATTTAGGAGGAATGAATTGCGTAGTAGATGCAGCCTGTGCAAGTTCACTAGGCGCATTAAGGATGGCTATTAGCGAATTAACGGAATATCGCGCCGACATGATGATAACTGGCGGTGTGGATACTGATAATTCTATTTTCGCGTATATGTGCTTTAGCAAAACCCCAGCTGTTTCTCCTGGGGATAAGGTGAAGCCTTTTGATGCTGATGCTGATGGAATGATGTTAGGTGAAGGCGTGGGAATGCTGGTACTTAAACGTTTAGAAGATGCTCGACGAGATGGCAATCGCATTTATGCAGTTATTAAAGGTGTTGGCAGTTCTAGCGATGGTAAGTATAAAAGTATCTATGCACCTCGTCCCGAAGGACAAATAAATGCTTTGCATCGTGCATATACAGAAGCAGGAGTAAATCCAGCCAGTATAGGCTTAATTGAAGCCCATGGTACAGGAACGATGGTAGGAGACCCTACAGAATTTAGCTCAATTACCACCGTTTTTAGTGAAAATAATCCCAAAAAACAGCATATCGCTTTAGGAACTGTTAAATCCCAGATTGGACATACTAAAGCTGCTGCTGGTGCGGCTAGTCTGATTAAAGCGGCTTTGGCGTTACACCATAAAGTTTTACCACCGACAATTAATATCAGTAAGCCCCATCCTAAACTGAACATTGAGAACTCACCATTCTACTTAAATACGGAGACGAGACCTTGGGTAAGTCATCCTACCCAACCGAGAAGGGCTGGAGTCAGTGCCTTTGGATTCGGTGGTACAAATTATCACGTTGTTTTAGAAGAATATGAACATGAACATCATCACCCGTACCGTTTACACCATACTCCACAATCCTTGCTACTATTTGCCCCCACAGCTTCAGCTTTGTTGTCTCGTTGTCAGCAAATCCACCAACAGCTACAGAGTGAGAGCAAAGAAAAACACTATCAACAATTAATTACTGATTCTCAGATTGGCAAGATTCCCCTTAATTACGCCAGAATTGGCTTTGTAGCCAATGATTTAGCCCAAGGGAAGGAATTACTGAAAATTGCGATTGAAGGGCTAAAACAGAAGCCTGAAGCCCAATCATGGGAACATCCTCAAGGGATTTACTACCGTCAAACGGGGATAGATATGACGGGTAAAGTGGTGGCTTTGTTTTCTGGACAGGGTTCACAATACTTAGAAATGGGGCGGGAGTTGGTAATGAATTTTCCTTGTTTGCGGCAAACATATACGCATATAGATAGTCTGTTGTGTGAAGACGGTTTACAATCTTTATCAGCAGTAGTATTTCCCCCACCAGTTATTGATAAAGCACAAAAGCAAATTCAGTTAGAAACATTGCATAAAACTGAATATGCACAGCCGGCAATTGGTGTGTTTAGTGTGGGATTATATAAAATATTGCAACAAGCTGGATTTAAACCTGATTTTGTTGCCGGTCATAGTTTCGGTGAATTAACAGCTTTGTGGGTTGCGGGTGTATTAAGTGAAGAGGATTATTTGTTCTTAGCAAAAGCTAGAGGACAAGCTATGGCTGCACCTGTAAATCCTAATTTTGATGCGGGAGAAATGTTAGCTGTTAAAGGAGATATTAGTCAAATAATAGAAGTAATCAAAAACTTCCCCCAAGTAGTTATTGCTAATAGAAATTCTCAGAAACAAGTAGTATTAGCTGGGAAGAAAACCGAAATTAAGCAAGTACAAGAACTTCTCAAAAATCAAGGATTTTCTACTTTTTTATTAGCAGTTTCCGCAGGATTTCATACACCATTAGTATCTCATGCCCAAAAACCTTTTGCCCAAGCTGTTGAAAAAGTAAATTTTAACGAACCCCAAATTCCCGTTTATACAAATATCACGGGTGAATGTTATCCTCAAGAACCCCACGCTATCCAAAAAATTCTTAAAGAACAATTGTTAAATCAGGTATTATTTCAGCAGGAAATTGAAAATATTTATGCTGCTGGTGGTTACTGTTTTGTAGAATTTGGTCCCAAAAATGTCCTTACTAATTTAGTGAAAGAGATTTTGAGTGATAAACCCCACATAGCTATAGCTGTCAATGCAAGTCATACTAAAGATAGCGATAAAATTCTTCGACAAGCCATAGTTCAATTGCAAGTAGCTGGGTTATCTTTGCAAAATATAGACCCCTACCAAGTCCCAACTAAAATTACCGAAGTTCCCCAACAACAAGTTTTGAACGTGAGATTAAATAGTACAAATATTACCGAAAAAACTCAAAAAGCCTTTGCAAAAGCTTTAGAAAACGGTTCTCATATAAGCGTTGTATCACCTCAACCAACAGTTAACGAAAAGCCTGTAACGTCATTTAATGAAAAATTAGAAGAAGCAGAAATTCAGCCCCAAAATTATGAAAAAGTTATTCATAGCTTAGAAAATTTTATCACAGAATTTAGTCAACAACAACGGGATATTATTCACGTTCATGAACAGTCATTGCACAGCCAAGCAGAATACACAAAAACGTTTTCTCAATTAATGCAGCAACAGTATTCATTATTAGAAAATAGTGAAACTACAGAACATCAAGCCAAAATTCAAGAATTAATAATTTCCAGTTCTGAACGTAACATGATGCGGTTTCATGATCATCAAGGTGATACTCTGCGTATTCATGAAAAATATCTCAAATATCAACAGGAATATACCCAGAACTATTTTCAACTTCTGCAACAACATTTTCATTTACTAACTTCAGAAAAAAAAGCCATTAATTATGTAAATCAGCCGCAAACTGTCAGCGTCACTGCGCCTCTGGGTGAGGAAAAAATCATCCCATTCATCAATAACACAGAAAAAACTATTACCGTAGTTCCCAAAATCCCAATTAACATAGATAAAGCTACCCTGAGTCAAAACCTATTAAACATAGTCAGTGAAAAAACAGGTTATCCGTTAGAAATGTTAGAAATGTCAATGGATATAGAAGCAGATTTAGGAATTGATTCCATCAAAAAGGTAGAAATTTTAGGAAGTTTATTAGAACTATATCCTGACTTACCTAAACCCAACCCTGAAGAAATTGGAGAATTGAGAAATTTGGGCGAAATTGCTAGTTATATGCAGCAGCAAGCCCAGAGAATTACTAAGTTATTAACTGAAGAAATAGTAGAGATAACAAAAACCACATCTGAGCCAAATATCCGCCGCAGTATTGCAAAATTACAGCAAATTCCTGCACCTGACAGTTTAGAATTTTCTGTTGCTGATAACCATGTTGCATTAATAACTGATAATGGTTCTTTTATTACTGAGAAATTAGCAAAAAGTTTGATAGATAAAGGCTGGAAAACAGTAATTTTAAGTTTTCCTGGTATCGAACCAAATGTTAATCAAGGAATAAATAGAGTAGTTTTAACTGATTGGAATGAAGACACTTTACAACAACAGTTAAAACAAATTAATGATAATTATGGTACTGTAGCTGCATTTATTCACCTCCACCCATTAACACCATTAGACATAGAGAAATCTATTCTTCGTCACGTTTTTTTAATCGCCAAACACCTGAAAGAATCACTCAACGAAGCCGCAAAATTTGGACGCAGTTGTTTTATTAATGTGGCGCATTTAGATGGTAAATTTGGATTAGGAGAAACCAATAAATTTAGTGCTGTTGCGGGAGGATTATTTGGACTGAGTAAGAGTATTAATCAAGAATGGGAAAATGTATTCTGTCGTTCCATTGACTTAAATCCAGACTTAGATTTAGAAACATCTGTTAAACAGATTATCGCGGAAATTCATGATCCAAACTTGTTAATTCAAGAAGTAGGGTACAGCAGCCAAGGTAGAGTTAACTTAATTGCAGATTTCACCCCATTACCAAGCACAAATTCTCTGAGAGAGATTACTAAAGATCAAGTATTTTTAGTTAGTGGTGGTGCGAAAGGAATCACAGCCCAATGTGTAATTAAAATCGCCCAAAAATATCAATGTAAATTTATTCTTTTAGGGCGTTCCAGTACAGAACCTGAACCTGTTTGGGCAGAAAATTGTAAAAATGAAGCGGAATTAAAACAGCGAATTTTAGAAGATTTCCAAGCCCAAGGGGAAAAACCAACACCAATAATGGTACAGAAAAAGTATCAACTTATTTCCTCACAACGAGAAATTAAAAATACTCTCAAAGCCATTGAACAAGCAGGAGGACAAGCAGAATATCTGAGTGTAGATATTACCAATACAGTATTATTAGAATCAAAATTGGCAGATGTAATTGCACGTTTTGGGCAAGTAACTGGCATAATTCATGGTGCAGGAAACTTAGCTGATAAACGCATTGAAAACAAATCAATTCAGGATTTTGAAAATGTTTATGCAGCTAAAATTAAAGGTTTAAAAAATCTTTTAAGCTGTGTACCAGCCAGTCAATTACAATATTTAGTTTTGTTCTCTTCTGTAGTCGGATTTTATGGAAATGTGGGACAATCAGATTATGCCATAGCGAATGAAATACTCAACAAATCAGCCCATTTAATTAAACATAATTACCCCAATTGTCATGTCATGGCTATCAACTGGGGACCTTGGGAAAGTGGCATGGTATCACCAGAATTAAAAAAAGCTTTTGCGGAAAGAGGAATTGAGACTATTACCATAGAAACAGGAACGCAAATATTAATTGATGAATTAACAAACCCTAATCAAGATACAGTGCAATTAGTGATTGGTAGTCCCTTAGTTTATATTCCCTCGACCTTATCTAATGAGTTAAAAACCTATCGCATTAAACGCCAATTAACATTAGCAGAAAACCCATTTTTACAGGATCATATTATCGCTGGTTGTCCTGTACTTCCCGCTACCTGTGGGTTATTATGGATGACAAATGCTTGTGAACAACTATATCCTGGATTTACAGCTTTTATTGCTTCAGATTTCAAAGTTTTAAAGGGCATAGTTTTTGATGAAACTTCAGCAAATGAATATGTTTTAGAAATTCAAGAACTTGCGAAACATGAAAATCAAGAAATAGAATTTGCTGCTAAAATTAGTAGTCAAACGCCAGATGGAAAAATCCGCTATCATTTTAGTACAAATTTAATTCTCAAACGAGAAATTCCCCCCTTTGCAAATTATGGAAGCTTGAACTTTAATCAGGATCAAAATTTGCTAAAAAATAATCAAGAATTGTATCAAGTAAATGCTTCTAGCCTATTTCATGGAGGCACTTTTCAAGGTGTAAAATCAGTTTTAAATACTAGTCCTAGCCAGATAACAATTGAATGCTTTTTATCAGAACCGACAGCAAAACAACAAGGACAATTTCCCGTCCAAACATTTAATCCCTATATAGCAGATGTCCAGATTCATTCTCTTTGGATTTGGACTCAACATTTTCATCAAGTTGGCTGTTTACCATCAGAAATTAACAACTTTGAACAATTTGCTAAAGTGCCTTTTGGTGAAACATTTTATGTTACTTGTGAGGTGAAATCAAAAACAGAATCTTCGGTAATTACAGATGTGATTACTTATAATCGTCAAGGACAAATTTATAATCGGATGATTGGTGCAAAAGGAACAATTTTACCTAGACAAATAGCAAAATATTAGATATTTTTCACGCAGAGACGCAAAGGGGCAGGGAAAATTAAAGTTCTAAAACTTGGTGCTTTTGCTCCTTTTTACCTTTGCGTAAAAGGTGATTTTAATTCTAAAATATGGAGAATGATCATGAAATTAATGGCACAAAATCCCAAGTTAGCAATTATTGGTATGGATTGTTTTATTAGTAATTCATCAACATTAAATAAATTTGAAAGACTAATTTATGAAACTAAGCAAGATGCAGTTAGATCTGAAGATTATCAGCAAAGTCCATTAAGTCGAGAAGTGATCAATTCTGCTCTTAAAGATGCTCAAATTAAGCCAGAAACAAAAATAGGCTTAATTATTATTTCTCCTCTAGAAAATTCTACTTTAGCTAGTTATATTTCTGCGGAAGTAGGATTTTTGTCGGTAGAAAAATCGCTCTTATCAGCTTTAGATATGAGTCAAAAATTATTAAGTAATCAACAAGTTGAAGCTGTTTTAATTGTGGGAATAGATAGAAATTACTTAATGGAAGTTAATACAGGTGTATATACTTTTAGTTATGATGAAAATGCCAAAGATATAATTAAAACAGCAGGTGTAGCCGCAGTGGTATTAGAATTACATGAAACAGCTAAACAACAAAATCGTTGCATCTATGCAGTTATTGATGGTTTGAGTGTGGTGAAACATTCTCCAAATCACCCAGAAGTTGTTACTCAAGTTTGTCAGGAAGGGTTTCAAATAGCAGATATTAAAGCCGCAGATATTGGTTATTTAGAAGTTGTTGCTAGTGGGATTCTTAACGCAGATACAGCGGAAATTCAAGGTTTAATATCAGCTTATCAGACAGAGAAAGAAAATCTCAGTTGTGCTATGGGTAGCGTTAAAGCAAATATTGGCAATACACAAGTAACTGCTGGTATATTTAGTCTCATCAAAACTGCGCTTTGTCTATATCATCGTTATATTCCCGGTGTTCCCCATTGGTCAAATCCTAAACAGCCGGAAATTTGGCGGGGAAGTCCTTTTTATGTAGCAGTAGAATCAAAACCTTGGTTTTTAGAACCTGGTGCAACTAAAAGAATAGCTGCGGTAAATATGATGGAAGAAGATAATCAAGATAATACTTATGGACATTTAATTTTGTCAGAAGAAATCAGCCAGAGAGAACGTAATAGTAAATATTTGGAACAAATGCCTTATTACTTATTTACTATTGCAGGAGATGATCCTGCTTCTTTATTAAGACAAATTACCGCACTTCAAGAAAATATTACAGGTATTTCTTGCCTAGATCAACTGGCTAGTAATTATTTTCAAAAATATCAGCGATATCAAAAATCAACTTACGCTTTAGCAATTCTATCACGACATCCAGAGGAATTAAAACGAGAAATTGAAAGGGCAATTCAGGGAGTAAATATTGCTTTCGATACTGGTAAAGATTGGCAAACTCCCCTTGGTAGTTATTTTACAGTTAATCCCCAAGGAAAAAAAGGTCATGTTGCCTTTGTTTATCCTGGTTCTTTTACTTCTTATATAGGAATAGGCAGAAATATTTTCCGTCTTTTTCCCGAACTACATAATGATGTTGTCATTAAAAGTGTTTATAATCGAGTCGCTAATATTGAAAAAATTCTCTATCCTCGTAGTATTGATAAACTATCAAAAAGACAACTAGAAACTATAGAACAAACATTAATAAATGATCCAGTTTCTATGCTGGAATCAGAAGTTGGTTTTGCCGGATTAATGACAGCAATTCTGAAAAACTATTTCCAGATTCAATCACCTTATGCTTTTGGATATAGCCTTGGTGAAACCAGTATGATGTTAGCCCAAGGTATCTGGACTAGCTTTAAAAGTACCAGTGATTATTTGAATTCATCACCTTTATTTAAAACCCGGCTATCAGGTCCTAAAAATGCAGTTCGTCAGCATTGGGGATTACCTTTAATTGATGAAAATAAAGGCGAAGAATTTTGGAGTAACTACATTTTAATCTGTTCATATTCCCAAGTAGAAGAAGTTTTAAAAAATGAAAACCTGGTTTATATACCTTTAATTAATACACCCGAAGAAGTAGTTATTGCTGGTGAAACTCAGGCTTGTCAAAGAGTGATTGAAACTTTAAAATGTGACGCTTTTCCTACATCAATTAATCATGTAATTCATTGCGAAGCAATGCAATCTGAATATGATGAATTAGTTAAAGTTAATACCTTACCAACTCAAACAGATTCAAACACAATTTTCTATTCTGCTGCTGAATATGCACCCATGAAAATTGATGGTCATTTAATCGGCAAAAATATCGCCAAAGCCCTCTGTCAACAACTTGATTTTCCGCGCTTAGTTAATCATGTCTATAATGATCAGATTAGAATCTTTATTGAAGTCGGTGTTGGTAGTAATTGTAGCCGTTGGATTAGCGAAATTCTTAAACATCAAGAACATTTAACTGTATCTCTAAATAAAAGAGGTGTAGATGATCACACCTCTATTATTAAAGCATTAGCTAAACTATTTAGTCATCGAGTTGAGTTGGATTTATCACCTTTATATTCCTTAGCTAATATCAAATTTGAACAAGACATTGCTTACAAAAATCAATCATCTTTGCTGGATACTTCCTTATTTAATTATGAACGCAGTATTAAATCTCTTCCTAATTATCAAGGTTTAAATGATAATAATCTGCGTTTGGCTAAAGCACACAGCTTTTTATTACAGTCTCGGCAAAGATCACTTCAAGAACTTAGCCTATTTCTCCAGCAGCAATTAGATTTATACAAAAAAATGGTCATACAAACAAGAAAAGAAAAGTAAATATCTAGCTTTTTGTGATGTGGAATAGGCATCTCGTACTTAAATACACAATAGTTTAGTTATCTGAGGTCAAATAAAGTGTTTAATTCCGAAAGTATGTTGAACAAATACCATCAAAAACTCAAATTTTCTCCGGCAATGAACAATAATTATCAAGGATGGCAAGGCGATTTAAATACTGTATCTTTCGATGCAGAGAACATTAAAAATAAACTGATGAATTTAGATTATCCTTGTTATATTCTGAATAAAGAAGGACAAATTGGGATTAGTAATGTCGGAAGTTTATCCTATAGTGCTAATGGTAAAACTAAGCAATTAGAAATGCTTTTAACTGTTCCTGCTATTAAGTTTCATCAATTAGGTGATCCAAGCTTTCTAGAGTTTTATGGCGTAAAATACGCATATATGACTGGTGCAATGGCTCAGGGTATTGCATCAGAAGAAATGGTAATTGCTTTGGGAAAAGCCAACATTTTAAGTTCCTTTGGTGCAGGAGGTTTATCTCCTAATCGTGTAGAAACAGCAATTGATAAAATTAAACAAGTTTTACATAACAAATCCTATGCTTTTAACTTACTTCATAGTCCCAGTGAACCTGCTATTGAACGTCGTTTAATTGATTTGTATTTACAGCATCAAATCAGAATAATTGAAGCCTCTGCATTCTTAGATTTGAGTGATAATATAGTTTACTATCGGTCTGTTGGTCTGAGTTTAAATTCAGCTAATGAAATTGAAATTAACAATAAAATTATCGCCAAAATTTCCCGTCGAGAAGTTGCTACTAAGTTCCTGCAACCTGCACCTACAAAAATTCTGAAACAATTAGTTGAACAAGGATTAATTAGCGAATTACAAGCTAATCTGGCGGCTAAAATTCCTATGGCTGATGATATTACTGTAGAAGCAGATTCAGGAGGACATACAGATAATCGTCCCTTGGTTTGTTTATTACCTTCTATTTTAGAATTAAGAGATGAAATTCAGCGTCAATATAATTATGAAAAACCTGTAAGAATTGGTGTAGCTGGTGGTATTTCTACACCCCAATCAGCACTAGCAGCTTTAATGATGGGTGCTGCTTATATTGTCACTGGTTCTATTAATCAATCCTGTATTGAAGCTGGTACTTCTGAATATACAAAAAAGTTATTAGCTGAAGCAGAAATGACGGATGTAATGATGGCTCCAGCGGCTGATATGTTTGAAATGGGAATAAAATTACAAGTTCTTAAAAAAGGAACTCTCTTTCCCCTCCGCGCTCAAAAACTATGGGAATTATACAAAAACTATAATTCAATTGCAGAAATTCCCCCGGATGAAATAGAAAAATTAGAAAAACAAATTCTGCGAAAAACAATTTCCGAAATTTGGCAAGAAACAGCTACTTATTTATCTCAACGTCACCCGGAAAAATTAAGCAAAGCAGCTAATAATCCTAAAGTAAAAATGGCATTAATATTTCGCTGGTATTTAGGACTATCTTCTCGGTGGTCTAATACTGGAGAAAAAGGTCGAGAAATTGACTATCAAATTTGGTGTGGACCTGCAATGGGAAGTTTTAATAATTGGGTGCGTGGTTCTTACTTAGCAGATATTAATAATCGTCAAGTAGTTGATATAGCCGATCAAATTATGACGGGTGCTGCTTATTTATATCGCATTCAAAATTTGAAAATTCAAGGTTTACAAATGCCAGAAGAATTTAGTCAATATCATCCAGTATCTAACTTAAATAAATAAGCAAGTTTGTAGTTAGTGCTTTGGTGCTAATAGTGAGGGATAAATCCCTCACTACCAACTATTTTGATATTTCTGATTTAGCAAAGGGTGATAAATGTGGCTATACTTAGGAAATTGGGACAGCTAGAACAAACAATGGAAATCCTGAATCAACGAGCTAAAACATGGAACTTAGTTACTATTAGTCGTATTCAGGGAAATATTCAAGAAACAGTTCTTAGACAGTCTTTAGATATTATTCAATATCGTCATCCTGTCCTTAATTCTCATATTATTAACTCTGATAATTCCTACTATTTTCAGTCCGCAGGTATAAGAAAACTTCCTGTAAGAGTTGTTAATCTTGTAGAAATTCAGGAATGGGAAGCGGTCGTTAATGCAGAAATGAATCAAGTAATTGATAGTAGTAAATATCTACTAAGAGTTGTACTTGTAAAAGTATTAAATGAGCCGAATATCAATTATCTGATTACAACTACACATCATGCTATTACTGACGGTTTATCAAGCATCGAACTTCACTCAGAAATTTTAACCTATTGTCAAGAAATCACTGAAGATAAATCTATTCCAGTAGTTAATACTTTAGAAAATATCCCACCCATTGAAAAACTATTACCGTCATGGACAAATAGTTTTCAAAACAAACTATCTAGAATTGCTTTATTATTAAATATCGCACTTCAAAAATACTTGAATCCTCCAAAAACATTAAAAGTAGAAAATTATGTTCCCATTTCTCAGCGTCGTTGTGAAATTATTCATAGACAACTTAGCGAAGAATCAACCCAAAGGTTTATTCAAAAATGTAGACAAGAAAATACTACAGTACAAAGTGCTTTATGTGCGGCACTAATGTTAACAGTATGCAAACAAATTACTCAAAGCTATGAAGATCATATTAAAGTTAGTTGTTTATCATATATTGATTTGAGAAAAAGGTTAGAACCTAAAATTAATGCGGAAAATATGGCAGTTTTAGCAACATCTTTGATGGGATTTTATAGAATTAAGAATAATATATGTATTTGGGAATTAGCACGGAACATTAAAAAGGATTTAAATAAAAAAATAAATCAAGGGGAGATATTTAACATGATATTTCTCGCTAAACACCTGATAAATTTTGCTTTGCTCTTCCCCAATCAAGTATCGGCTACAATCTCAGTTTCTAATGTTGGTAAGGTCAATATTCCCTGTGTTTATGGTGAATTAGAACTAAAAGAAATCAGTTTTGTTGGTTCTCATGCTTTATATGCAGGAATGTTTATTGTTCATGCTGCTACTTTTCAGGAAAAAATGACCCTAAATTTTGTGTTTTCTCAACCGGCAATTAATCGTCAAACTATGGAAAAAATTGTAGATGATTGTATATCAGATATGATGAAAATCTCCTCTCATTCGTCAATAATAGGAGCTGCATAAATGAATAATAAACTAAATAATAGTTTATCCACTTATCTATCTAAAAATCAAGATAACACAGCTAAAATCCAAGCTTGGTTAGTTTGCGAAATTTCCTCTTTATTAGCAGTTAACCCAGAAGAAATAGATATTCGTGAACCTTTAGATAGTTACGGTTTGGACTCAGCACAAACCATAATTATCGCTAGTAAGGCCGAAAAGTTTTTGGGATGCAAATTATCTCTTATTCACCTTTGGTATTATCCCACTATTCAAGAACTTTCTATTAGACTATCTGAAGAATTAGAAAATTCACAGTCAGAAATTATCCAGCTATAATCTCTACATATTCTGTTTAATTACTGACAATCTAGTTTTTCCTCCTTGATTATTGGGACACTTCGCTAGATTAGGAAAATCCTATCAGCCAGGTGTCCTCTTTCCTAAATTGTTGTTTTTAAATACGAGAAATTTTGTTATGAATGCAGCAGAAATTTTAGCCAAACTTACTCAACAAGGTGTATTATTTTGGGCAGAAAATAGCAAACTTAATATTCGTTCTCCCCAAGGTGTAATTACTCCAGAAATGCAATTAGAAATAGCTAGATATAAAGCAGATATTTTAGCATTAATTCAGGAAATGAATGTTACAGATAACTATACTAATCAAAGTTTAATTCAAGGAATTAGTTTACAAACTATTGGTAAGTTAATTGGTGGTTTTTCTGGAGAATCACCCATTGGATACCAACCTCCAGTTATTAATGCTAAATTCATGGCTGAAAATTTGAAGGTTACTTTTAGACCTTTGCCTGATTATTATGAAAATAAAGCTATTATTAGATTTCGTCAACAATTAATTTTCTATTTGCAAAAGCATGGTGTGAAAGTAATTCCCTGGAAAGAAGCGACAATGGAATTACAACATACTATGAAAATCCCTATTATTAACTGGCATCAATCTTTAAAAATGCAGGTAGTCAAAGCAGATATTGCTGCTATTGTAGACGTGGAAAGACCAAATTCATGGTTAAGGAAATTAGGAATAATTATCGCTGAAAGTTGGTATAAATTATCTTATAGATGGCTAAAGGAAAAACAACAAATGTCTGTTGTGCAAATTGCTAAATTGAGTAGTTGGGCTGAAGATCACGCAGCTAAATATGTGGAAGATCCTACAAATACACAAGTAGTAATCTTGACTGATATAGATGATAAATTTGTTAGCCCAACTACACCTTATACAGAAAAAATTCCCATGGGGATAAATACACTAGTGAAAACTTTTTCAGAAGTTGTTATTGGTATATCCCATGAAAAATTTTCTATTCTGAATATGAATCTCTCTGATTCTAACTTTAATCAGGATGAAGTTGAGGATTTTGCCTTAAAATCTCTGATTCCTAAGATATTTGTCCCTATTACTCCTCTATTAATTAACCGTTTTCAACTGGGAGAATATAATCCTCATTTATCAGATTATGCTCATAAATTGGTGAAAATGGGTGAAGAATTAGCATCTACAGGTTTATTTCCAGCGGGGTTTAAATTAGACAAAGTTATTAAAAGAAAATCCCATAGAGATATTGTCAATGTGATCGTTAATGGCAGAACAGGAGTATCTTATGGTTTTGTAGCTTATGCTGAACCTCCTCATTATGTAGGTAAACCAGAAATCACTATTGAGGAATGGGAAAACTTATTACCTGTACCCGGATTTAGTATTTATGAACTTCGTCAAAATCAAGAAGGTAGACGTTATCTAAAACTAAATATCAACGCAAAAAATAGATTTAAACAAATACCTGATATTTGGCTAGTTAGTTCTCGTTCTGGCGCAAATAAAACAGCTTTAAATATTGATTGTGATGTCCTTCGCATTGGGTTAAAAGATACATTACATCTGCAATTACCATTAGGAAATCAATCAAAAAAGGCAGATATTAAACCTTCCTATGATATCTATGTGATGTTAGCTATTAGTTTAGCAGCGGCTTTGTACACACCAGAATTAATTAAAAATGGTGCGCCCATAGTTCACTTTCATGGCTATCCTGATTTTGATTGGTTTCAAGACAATGAATACTGTGTGGGGATGAATAATCCTGCTGTACCTTGTGGAACTTATGAATCAGGAGTTTTAAACTTTTTAGGAATTGCTAATTTAGGCGATCAAATCATTCATAATGTCAAATTAATTAGCTTAGTAGAACCAGATCATGGGACAAATTTTATTGCTAATGATTGGGAGTATTTAGTAAATAGGTTAAAGGCTGGGTGTGTGATTGGAGAAATTGAATTAGGTGGTAAAAATTTCCCCTCTCTGAGAAATCGGTGACAGGGAAAAGTCAGGGGAATAGGGGAAAAATTTCTTTCTTCTTTCTTCTGGCATTTTTTTTATTCCTGACTCCTGCTATATGCCGGCTGGGTAAATGTCCATCTTTGCGCCATTGAGGGAGAATTGTGGCACGATGGAGGCAGCCATGGCAATACTGCATCAACTTAGGTTATGATCCAAGACAAAAAAGTATTGTTAGCTGTGGGAAATTGTAATAAAATAGTTATTTTCCCATTGTCAACGAAAATTTTGGCGGAAGGGACGTACTATCCTCTGAATGTTAGTTGATTGCAAAACACCCTATATACTCCCAACCTTGACTAGGAAATGAATCCAGAAAACTCAGAAACTTACCTAAATCATCCAACTTGGGGTTTGCTCTATAGGATCAGTATGGTTGATGAGAACCAGGATCTGTTTACCACACTCTATGCCCAACGCCTATTTTTTCTGGTAACAAGTGAACTTAAAGTCCTGAAATTTCAGCCCATTGGCCGCACTGAAGCTAGAATGATGCTGGAAAATCGTTTACGTATTTTGCGCCGCAGTGGTAACTCCCAAGAGTATGATCAACTTCAAGGTGTATTTCAGCGCACGTTCCAATGACTAATTCCATTAGCGATAGCTTCGCTCACCGTAGGCAACGCCTTGCTAATATTCGCTCCTCACTACCCCCTACGGTGAGGTTGATTGCTGTGACAAAAAGAGTGTCTACTGAATTAATGCGGGAAGCATACACCGCAGGAATTCGTGATTTTGCCGAAAGTCGCATCCAAGAAGCTGCCAGTAAACAAGCCGAGTTACAAGATTTATCGGATATTACCTGGCACTTTATAGGACATCTACAAAGTAATAAGGCTAAAAAAGCCTTAGAACTATTTCAGTGGATTCACTCCGTAGATAACTTAGCACTAGCGCAACGTTTAAATACTCTAGCGCAAGAATTGGGAGTGACCCCAAAGGTATGCTTACAAGTCAAAATTCTCCCCGATGCGAATAAATCTGGTTGGATGATTCCAGAATTATTTGCTGACTTGGAAGCACTCAATCAATGTCAAAATTTACAAATTCAAGGTTTGATGACAATTCCGCCTCTAGGGTTGGAATCTGAAGAAATCTTGAAGGTGTTTAATAGTACCTACGAACTAGCGCGAACCATCCAATCACAAAATTGGTCAAATATTACAATGCAGCAGTTATCAATGGGGATGTCTGGAGATTACCAATTGGCAGTGCAAGCAGGGGCGACCATGGTAAGATTAGGTACAATATTGTTTGGACAACGTCCATAGATAACGCTGTAGCTGTGGTAGTGTAGAAGGGATTGACAATCTTTCGAGAATCTATAATCTCCGCTATTGATATAGCGGTATGCAATTAAATTAGATACTAATTTTTATCGCAGAGGCTTGGACAATTAAGGGTTTTACTCTTAACTACTGAAGTCCGCCAGAATTGTCAAAGAATATTATAATCTCATAAATAATGCTGAATTGTAAAAGGGGTGTGACCACCTTTATTTTTAATTATCATTAGGCTATAATCTTAACTCATTGTTATAGATTCGTTAATGTACAAGCATTAACATCAATATCTGTTGATAATTGATCATTTGTACTAAAGAATAAAGTAAGTAGTACAATTTCTAAGTCAAGTATCTACTATAGTTATGAATACTGGCTACAAGGGGCCGAAATGCAACTTATAGCCAGGAAAATTAGGGTAATTTTCATCCGGGAGTGTACAACATGGCCAATATATTTTCTAAACTCAGGGATTTTGTCGGTTTGAATGAGCAGGTAGAATACGAATACTACGAAGAAGAAGCCGATGCCGGCGATAATTATCAGAATGTCTATCAACAACCCAATCCTCAGCCAGCCCCACAGGAAACTAATCCTCCTCGACGTTGGCGGGAAAATCCACCTGCAACTACAGATGAAGTAGCACCAACAGTATCCAAACCTATGAGTAATGTTATTGGTATGCCCGGCGCAATTAATGGAATATCTGAAGTTCTAGTTTTAGAACCTCGGACATTTGAAGAAATGCCCCAGGCAATTCAGGCCTTACGCGAACGCAAATCAGTAGTATTAAACTTGACGATTATGGACCCGGATCAAGCTCAACGAGCAGTTGACTTTGTTGCCGGTGGTACTTATGCCTTAGACGGACATCAAGAGCGAATTGGCGAAAGCATCTTCTTATTTACCCCCAGTTGCGTACAAGTTAGCACCCAAAGCGGTTTAGTACATGAAGTACCGATTAACCAAGCCCGTCCTGCCCGTCCAGCAGCTACAGCAACTTCAGCTTGGGGAAATGAACCCACTCGCATGGCACAGTAGCGCTAAATTAGTCATTAGTTCATAGTTTTAAATCCCCAATTAATTGTATTCGCCCTAGCGTTTCCTAAACAAGGATAATTAACTATTAAGAATTGACTACTAACTAGTGACTAATGACAATGAATATAAAATTTGGCTTAATTGGTGGTGGGATAATGGCAGAAGCCCTATTATCCCGCCTTATTGCAATTGGTACTTATCAACCATCAGAAATTATAGTCAGCGAACCCCAAGGGGAACGCCGCAGCTATTTAGAACAGAAATATGGGATATCTGTAACTACAGATAATAGTCGGGTTTTAGGGGAAGCACAGGAAGCTGTTATGTTGGCAGTCAAACCCCAGATATTTACTACTGTAGCTCAGGAATTAGCAGATATTTCCCCGGCAGAAAATTCACCTGTAATCATTTCTATACTGGCGGGTGTAAATTTAAAACAATTGGAAGCAGCCTTTAGCCAATTCCCGATAATTCGGTCTATGCCTAATACTCCCGCCACAGTAGGCGCGGGAATAACGGCGATTTCTTTAGGTGCTTATACTTACGCTAGTCATAAACAAATAGCAGAAAAGATTTTTGCCGCTGTGGGGGAAGTGGTGGAAGTTCCCGAAACCTTGATGAATGCAGTTACAGGCTTGTCTGGGAGTGGACCTGCTTATGTGGCATTGATGATCGAGGCTTTAGCTGATGGTGGTGTTGCTGTGGGTTTAACTAGAGCAATGGCACAACAACTAGCTATACAAACAGTATTAGGAACAGCTAAACTGTTACAAGAAACCAAAATCCATCCCGCTGAACTCAAAGACAGAGTTACCAGCCCTGGGGGTACGACTATTGCTGGTGTTAGCGCGTTGGAAAAGGCCAGTTTCCGTTCCGCTGTTATGGAAGCTGTTAAAGCCTCGAAAGAACGCGCTCAGGAATTGGGGAATGGTTGATAGGTGAGGTGAATGTTTCTATTTTTATGGTAGCAAGTACATCATCAGAAATCAGTGAATCATTTCCTTTAAAGCTATATTAATTATTTCTTCACTAACTCCATGATGTTTTAAGTTTTCAATAAAAGTAGAAATTCCCTGATTACGACTTTCTAAATAATATAATATTGTGGCAATGGGGGAGGGAGGATCAATAGGATAATTTTGTTGTTCATAAACTTCTACTAAGGTGGTTAAAATATCTAATTTTTCATATTCTGGTGTATTAGGTTGAGCATCAAAAATTTGTTCAATTGCTTTTAATGCTTGTTGATAATCTGTTTATGTTCTAATGGGTTTTAAGTTCATAATATCAAACCTCCTTCCAGGGAATAAATTCCTTCTCTAATATAGAAAAGTCGGTTTTAACCGACTTATGAAAAAAAGTAAGTTTCTCACCCACAATCATCATAGCAAAATCATGTCCAACTAGATAAACGGGGAACTTTTATTAGTTCTTGACTGAGACTATCATGAAGATGACCATTAGTAGCTAAAATTCTCCCTGATTCAATTTTGATCGGAGTCCCATCATAAGCAGTGACCTTTCCTCCCGCTTCCTGAACCAGTATTATCCCAGCCACAACGTCCCAAGGAGCTATTCCTCTCTCCCAATAACCATCAAGTCGTCCACAGGCTACATAGGCTAAATCTAAGGCGGCTGCACCACCACGACGCACACCCTGGGTAAGATGGGTCAGATGACAAAATTCAGCATAATTATTATCAGCGGTTTCTCGACGATCATAAGCAAATCCACTGGATAACAGGCTTTTATTTAATTCTGCTGTTTGGGAAACATGAATAGGACGACGGTTACGGGTTGCACCTAAACCCGCCCCAGCCTGAAATAATTCATCACGAAAAGGGTCATAAATTACTCCTACTTTGGGTACACCCTGAATCAATAAGCCAATGGAAACAGCAAAACAAGGATATTGATGGGCGTAATTAGTTGTACCATCGAGGGGGTCAATAGCCCAGAGAAAATCATGGTCTTGATTTCCCAGTTTTCCCGACTCTTCTGCTAAAATTGAGTGTTGGGGAAAATGACGACGCAAGACTTCTAAAATTACCTGTTCTGAGGCTTTATCAGCAGCAGTAACTAAGTCACCCGGACGGCCTTTTTCGGTGATTGTGTTTTCTAATTTACCTAAATAATCTTGTAAAACTACACCTGCGGCCAGGGCTGCTTCTGTAGCAATATCTAGAAAAATTTGCATATTTGTTAGTTGTCAGTTGTCAGTGGATTTAACGATAAAGACGACGATACTCTCCAGGAGTGATTCGCATAGGTTGATCAGGGTTCCAGATACCTTTCCCCATGATTCTGGCCCATTGTTGGGCGTGTTCCAAACGTTGGTTATATTTATTATTAGGCGATCGCGCCACAAATAAAGCATATCCTTGTTTAATGATTTCTTCGTTTAACAATAGTTGATCTTTCCATACATAAGCTAAGGTACGGTTAAATTTATCCTTGTTTTCTAGGTCAAATTCCAGTTTTAGAGATTGATTTACACCACCAATCAAGGTTTCTAGTGTTTTTTTTGCATCCTCCCCCCAAGGAGTTTGACCCAGATCTGGAGCGTCTAAACCAATTAATCGGATTTGGGAGGTTAAATTGGGTTGTGTTTCCATTCCCAACACTTCCAAAGTTTGTCCACTCACAACCCGCGCTAATTTGACATCAGAGGGAATTGTTGCGGATTTATTTTGGCTTTGACAACTCACCAAAAATAACAAACTCAACAATATAATTATTTTTATTTTTGTCGCAGGAATGCGAAGACGGAATACAATAGAGATCGTCCTCGCCATGAAATTTGTTAACTTGAACACAGAAAAAGTATTAGTCCTCATCTAAGGGTAAACCCGCTTTAACTCTACCTTTACCAAAGAAGCGCCCAAATTGAAGTTCATAAACTTCATCTTCGTCTTGTGTTTCTACTTCTAAATCAGAACGGGCGTAACTTACACATAATAAGGCGTACCCTTGACGGCGTAAAGCAGGGGAAAGGCCAATGGCTTCTGGTTGATAAATTTCTCCTGATACAACTCTCACCGCACAGGTTGTACAAGCCCCATTACGACAAGAAAAGGGGAGTTCAGCCCCGTTATGTTCAGCAGTGTGCAAAATATAACGGTCTTCGGGAACTTCCAGGGTATGGGATATACCAGTTTGGCGATTATAAACTTTAATGGTGTGGGTTTGAACCATTTTGATTTTTAGCTTTTCCGCTGAGGGGGTGTCAAAGTCTATTATAAGAAAATAGGTGGAAAACCCGGCATTTTCAGGTCAGGGAGTCATGAAAAAAAATATTTTTTTAAAATGCTTGCTTTTTTGAAAATTCTGTTGTAGGATTGTAAAGCGAGACACCTGGAGAGGTGGCCGAGTGGTTGAAGGCGCAGACCTGGAAAGTCTGTTATGCAGTAATGTATACGAGGGTTCGAATCCCTCCCTCTCCGTTCCTAAGTGACAAAAAAGTTCGATTTGATGATGACTAGCTTAGGTAAGAATCACTTATTTATAACTGTAAAAATATGAATAAGTGGCTACCGTTAAATCTGAAATTACAAAAGCTCCGGGTTAAATTACTCAATGACCCCTACTATCGTTTACAATCCGGTGAAGAAGTGCAAATAGCGGCTGAATTGGGTTTGGGGATTGATGCTAATCAAGCGACGGTGGATGATTGGTTGCGTTTACCTGGGTTATCAATTCATCAATGCCGATCTTTGGTGGAACTTTCCCGCGCTGGTGTAGTATTTTATTGTCTTGAAGATGTGGCTGCGGCTTTGGGTGTACCAGTGCAGCGATTAGAACCACTAAAACCTCTGTTAAGATTTAACTATTATGACAATTATTCTTTAGATAAACCCCAACTAATTAATCCCAATACAGCGACGGTTGAGGGGTTGTGTAAAATTCCTTTTATTGATTTATCCCTCGCACAGACAGTTATAGAAAACAGACTGGCTGCTGGTCCTTACCTAAGTTTACTGGATTTCCAAAAACGGTTAGAATTATCAGGGGAAGCGATCGCTCAGTTAATGTATTATTTGCGATTTTAGTTAGTTGTCAATAAATGAACACAAGTTGGTACAATTCTGTTGTAGAACATCGTCAAAGGGTTTTACATAATTTAGCAGATACCCTAAATGCCGGGTTTGTGTACAGGAAGAGAGTGAGTATCCTGTGGTCTTTTTGGGATGGAGGAAATTCGGGCTTACGCAAAATATCTCTCAAACCCTCTTAAATTCCTGTTCTTTGCGTTCTTCGTGGTTCATTCTTCCGTAATTTATACGTAAATTTATATGTAAGTTCTGTTATTCTATATCATTCATAAATCTGATCAGCAAACCTATTTATCATTTTTTATGTATTATAAATATAACTTATATAAAATCTACAATACTTTTAATATTCAGAACTTAGGAAAATTCAACTTGAGATTTTCTTAACAATTAATTGAGAATAATTTTTATTTAGCAACGAGCTTGCAATACTTTCGGCGATTTGCTAGAATTATTGAGAATTTCATAATTGGGTTACTATTGTCAATTTTGTACCCTGCTAAAAAGATGATCTGTAAAAGTCTTTATTTATAGTCGTTTCAGAGATAAATTTTGAAAAAATATACAAAACTTTACAAATTAGGAGTGGTTTGAAAGAGTCAATTGGGAAAAAATTATTCAGCAAATCATGTACTTTGACTATTAGAACAAATATACCATTGACAAATAGGTTAACTTATGGTATGTAGGGTGTGTTAGCGATTAGTAACGCACCATATTATCAAATCATGTAAATTGTCTAATGTGCGGTTATGAATAATTGAATCTTGATCATATCCCATCAATCACAGGATAATTTGATGATGTAGAGACGTTTCATGAAACGTCTCTACAACGTGGTTCAGCTACATGATACCAGAAGCTACGCTAAGGTAGTGATAAAGTTATTGGGTCCTAAAGTACCAATTAAACCTGTCACCTCAATAATGGCATCCGTAGTGGCATTAAATCCTGCGGTAGCGTCATTAATAGCGACAAAAGTACGGGTACCAAAGGTAAATTGAGCAGCAGAGTTAGCTATAAAAGCAGTAGGAGTTAACTTAGCTGTAATGCTTGCTGTATTAAGTGCTATCACAGATCCGGCATTAAAGAATCCGTTGCGAGCAGTGGAAACAAGGAATAAATCATTAGCATTGAAGTCAGTAATCACATCAAAGTTACTGTTATTGATATTGTTACTGAAAACAGAATCAGCTAAAACACGGTAGTCAAAACGGTCTACTCCCAACCCTCCAGTCAGAGTATCTTTTCCCAGCCCCCCGGTTAAGGTGTTGTTAGCACCGTTACCAGTAATGACGTTATTAGCTGCGTTCCCTATACCGTTAATGGCTGCTGCTCCTGTTAGGGTCAGGTTTTCCACGTTAGCAGGCAAAACAGTGTAAGTAACACTAGATTGAATGGCATCTATACCACCGTTGGCACTTTCCGTAATAGTGTCAGTGGTGCTATCAACAATGTAAATATCATTGCCTAAACCACCAATTAAGGTATCTATACCAGCACCACCGTCAAGGGTATTATCAGCACCGTTACCCGTGATGACGTTATTACCCGCGTTACCAGTACCGTTAATAGCTGCTCCTGTTAGGGTCAGGTTTTCCACGTTGGGAGCAGTAGCAAGAGTAAAAGTGACACTAGATTCAATAGTATCTGCACCCTCCTCCAGTTCCTCCGTAATGATATCAGTTGTACTATCAACAACGTAAGTATCATTACCATCTCCACCAATCAAAGTATCAATACCCGCACCACCATTAAGGGTGTTATTGATTTCATTACCTGTAATGATGTTATTACCAGCATTCCCTGTGCCATTGGCAGCCGTTCCTATCAGGTTCAGGTTTTCAATATTTGCAGAGAGAGTATAGTTAGTGGTGGTGTAAGCCGTATCCATGCCTTCGTTGGCATTTTCAATAATGCTGTCACTGCTATTATCAACGAAGTAAATATCACTGCCTAAACGACCAATCAAAGTATCAATACCCGCATCACCGTCAAGGACATTATCGGCAGCGTTACCTGTGATGGTGTTATTAGCAGTGTTACCAGTACCGTTAATTGCTGCTGTTCCTGTCAGGATCAGGTTTTCGATATTCTCAGAGAGATCATAATCAGCGGTGCTGTTAACCGTATCCGTGCCAGCGGCGGCATTTTCAGTAATGCTGTCACTGCTATTATCAACGAAGTAAATATCATCGCCTAAACCACCAATCAAATCATCAATACCTTCACCCCCATTCAGGGTGTCATTACCTGCTCCACCATCAAGGGTATTATCAGCACCGTTACCCGTGAGGACGTTATTAGCTGCGTTACCTGTACCGTCAATGGCTGCTGTTCCTATGAGAGTCAGATTTTCAACGTTGGTAGCAAGAGTCGAAGTAACACTAGTAGATTGAGTATCTGTACCACCGTTGGTAAGTTCTGTAATGGTGACAGTGGTGCTATTTACAATGTAGATATCATCACCTACTCCACCAATCAAATTATCATTACCTGCTCCACCATCAAGGGTGTCATTACCTGCTCCACCAGTTAAGGTATTATTAGCACCATTACCCGTGAGGACGTTACTAACTGTGTTACCAGTACCGTTAATGGCTGCTGTTCCTGTGAGAGTCAGGTTTTCAAAGTTGGCAGCAAGAGTCAAAGTAACACTAGATTGAATGGTATCTATACCACCGTTGGCACTTTCCGTAATAGTGTCAGTGGTGCTATCAACAATGTAAATATCATTGCCTAAACCACCAATTAAGGTATCTGTACCAGCACCACCGTCAAGGGTATTATCAGCACCGTTACCCGTGATGACGTTATTACCCGCGTTACCAGTACCGTTAATAGCTGCTGTTCCTGTCAGGGTCAGGTTTTCCACGTTGGGAGCAATAGTGTAAGTAACACTAGATTGAATGGCATCTATAATACCACCGCTGGAATTTTCAGTAATGATATCATTTGCGTCATCTACGATGTAAGTATCATTACCCAAACTACCGATTAAGGTATCTGTACCAGCACCACCATCAAGGGTGTCATTACCTGCACCACCATTGAGGGTGTTATTACCACTATTACCCGTGATGACGTTATTAGCTACGTTACCCGTACCGTTAATGGCTGCTGTTCCTGTGAGAGTCAGATTTTCGATGTTCGGCCTGGCAGCAATAGAGTAGGTGACACTGGATTGAATTCCATCTGTACCTTCATTGGCACTTTCCACAATAATGTCAGTGCTACTATCAACAATGTAAATATCGTTGCCTGTACCACCAATTAAAGCATCAATACCCCCACCACCATCGAGGGTGTCGTTACCCGCTCCACCGTTGAGGGTATCATTACCAGTTATGGTTTCAATGATGCCTCGTAAAGTGCTACTACCGTAGTCATTCCATGTACCAGCACCACCGAAATTCATCCCCACATAATCTTCATTCCCGGAATTATTTGGTTCATCTGAATACCAATTAGTGTAAGTAGAGGTTTCACCACTCACCCACTTAAACTCGCCTTCTGTCACCTCATCTGTAAACCCAATCCACAGTTGTTCACTACCACCAAAAGTAGTGACTAACCAATCCTGCTCGCCTTGATCATTGATGGTGACAAGATTTCCCCCTAAACTCTGTGCCTGAGTTTGAGCTTGTTGCCATGTTCCAGCAGTGCTTAACAGATATGTATTACCATTGTAGTTGAATAAGGTAGATCCGCCGTAATCTGCGACATCCCCATATAGCATATCATTACCCGCACCACCGTTGAGGGTGTTATTACCACTATTACCCCTAATGGTATTATTACCAGCGTTACCCGTACCGTTAATCGCTGTTGTTCCTGTTAAGGTCAGGTTTTCGATGTTCGGCCTGGCAGCAATAGAGTAGGTGAAACTGGATTGAATTCCATCTATACCCTCATTGGCATTTTCCGTAATGATGTCAGTGGCGCTATCTATAATATAGATATCATCACCTAAACCACCAATTAAGGTATCTGTACCCGCACCACCATTGAGGGTGTCGTTACCCGCAGCACCATTGAGGGAGTCATTACCAGCATTACCAGAGAGTTGGTTATTTTGAGTATCACCAATAATGGTGTCATTTTGACTTGTTCCCAGAACATGATCAAAATTGGTGACTGTGAATGTTCCGACACCATTGATAGTCAATTGTTGGGTTTGTAAATTGAAGTTGATAGAGGCTGCATTCTCCGTAGTAGACACATCAATGGTATTATTAACCGCACTGGCATCAGCAATAATTGTCTCTACTGAAATCAGTTGATCATTTCCCAGTCCACCACCTTTAGTGATGATTCCTGTGGGTGAAAAAGTTATACTTTGACCAAGTTGGCTATAGTCTGCTGTGTCATTACCTGCTCCACCATCTAGGGTGTCGTCACCCGCACTACCTTTGAGGGTGTCATTGCCACCAAAACCACTAACAGTGTTATCAAGTATATTACCATCAAGGGTGTTATTACTATCATTACCATCGATGATGCCTTCCTCGGCTTCAATTGAGAGAGACCAACCACCATCAACATTTCCCATATCACCACGAGTATCATCCACGATGTAGAGCCGCCACTCACCGTTCGGGTCAGTATCGTTAAAGACAGAAAAGTCTGTATTGTAAGGTCCTTCGGGGGCAGGGAAGTCAAAAAAGTCGGGGTCATCAAAATCAAAATCAAAATTAGTTGGCCGATAAGTACCACTGCTAATGGCATCAAAATCAGAAAGACTAGAAGTGGCAGTGGCATCAAAAGTCAAAGTAACGTCGGTTAAACCCGTAAAATCAGCCCCTACATCAGACATCAGGATGCTCTTCGCGCCCGTTGGACTTACTAAAAGCACATCAATGTCACTCGCCCAGGTATGGTTGAGGTTAGTCAGGGTGACTGTTAGCTTAGTCAAGCTACCACTGATTCCAGAAACATTGATAATTGAAGGATAAGGATCACTTGCCCCGCCGTCTGGAATAGAGATGAAGTTAGTGTTACTGAAAGTTGAAATTGCCATGGAGATAACCCTGTGTATTGTGAATGGTTATTTTCTCAATATTATCATACCTGAGAGATAGTTTTGTACTGAGTTTGTACTGAGTTTGTACTGAGTTTGTACTGAGTTTGTAATCGCCTGGATAGCAATAGGATTTAAATATCTATCTTTAGATAGATGATAAATCAGCCTTAAAGTACATAGTTGACATTTACTTACTTGATCTATTAGCTTGGAAAAAGACAATTAACGTTATAAGTAATTGCGTAAAATACCAACATCCCACCATATAGGTGAATAACTAAGTGAACAACTACTTAACAAAAATCAATGTCAAGATCACTGAGAGTTCGTCATGACTGCATTGCCAAAGTAAAATTAGCAGTTACAGACAACGGATACCCTAACCAAAGAGTTTTAGCTCGTGATACAGGATTATCCCTATCT